>NZ_JBNNWS010000004.1:0-304557 GCF_050281185.1 Heyndrickxia sp. NPDC080065
ACAAGATAGAAAATACAAGTGTAAATGCGGATTTGAAAAACATCGTGATTTAGTCGGTGCTATGAATATCAGATACGCACCTGTGATTGATGGTACCAGTCAATCAGCATAGGGAACTATATGTTCTGCCCTATGAGGGGTGATGAGACACCCCGATCTTGAGGGCTGTTCAAAACAGAAATGGACTGCGAACGCTTAGTCACTCAAGAATCCCACCCGTTACACCGTAAGGTGCAGGGCTTGCGGCTTTAGCCGTGGGAGTCTCAAAGATCCCTACAAATAACTTGCTTATGTTAAAATCAGATTAAAATATAATTTATTTTCACTTCCAATTAAAAAAATGTATGTTGAACAGTATCTATCAACAGTATTAAAGGCGATGATATTATCAAATGACAAATAGTAAGACAAAACTATATGAAGTTGATTTATACAAACCCATTCAAAAACACTTTATTAAAGAAGGATATGAAGTTTATGGGGAAGTAAACGATTGTGATGTTACGGCAATTAAAGATGACGAGCTTATAATCGTTGAATTAAAGCTTAGATTAAATGTCGATCTTCTTATCCAAGCGACCAAAAGGCAACGTTTAAGCAATCAAGTTTATATTGCAATACCCAAGCCTAATTACAGCCTTTTTTCAAAGAAATGGAGAGATATTTGCCATTTAATCAGAAGGCTGGAATTGGGCCTAATACTCGTGTCTTTTTTAAAAAGTTCTACAAAAATGGAGGTTGTCATCTCCCCCGCTCCTTTTGATCGAAAAAAAAGCATGCAACAGAATAAGAAAAAAAGGCAGAAAATCCTGAAAGAGATAGAAGGAAGACATGGGGACCAAAATGTGGGTGGCAGCAGTAAAACAAAAATTATGACAGCCTATAAAGAAACCTGCATACAGATCGCCAGCTATCTAGATCAGTATGGACCACTGACTCCTAAAGCATTGCGCCAGATGGGAACAGGAGAGAAAACATTATCGATTTTAAATAAAAATTATTACGGCTGGTTTGAAAGGATACATAGAGGAACTTATGTCATTAGTGAGAAAGGGAAGGTGGAATTAAAGGAATATCCGGAGATTATTGAATATTTCAGCACTGCTTCTGAAAATGAGAGGAAGAAAGATTAATTTATAAAATAATTCATACGAAGATCGTAAAAATAGGCTAAGATTTTATTAAACATCTATTATATTAAATACTCGCCACATTTTTTAATGTGGCGAGTATAAGTATCAAGCCTAGTCTAAGATTTCCATTTAAGATTTCCCGCTTTATAGAGTGCGATTTTTGCCTCGTTATATTCTTTGGTGTATTTATTAAAATGATTTTGCAGAACTTTAATTTCTTTCGTTTGTTTGTTCATTTGTTTTATTTGCTTATCATATTTTTCTAAATGGCTGTTCTTTTGAAGTAAAAGAGTATATAGATCTTGATTAGATTTAATTTCTTGCATAGATTTATTGTAAATTTTATTATATGTTTTGTAGCGGTTGTTCATGATTTCTGCTACTTTTTCTGCTTTTTGTTGAAGATCCTTATCTTCGATTTTCTTAATTAGTGTATTAATCTGGCTTACCTCTTTATACGATTGCTGGAAGGAACGCTTTTCTTTTTTAAGAAGCAATTTACGCTTTCCCACTAAATTAGTAGCCTCTTCCAACATCCCATCCATCTTCTTATTATTTACTGTAACTGAAAGAATGTTCGTATAAATTTTTTGTTCTTTTTTTAATAAGTCTGCCAGTTCATTTTGTTGATTGACAAGATTTGATTCCATCTTTGCTGCTTTTTCAAGATGGAGATAGATGTTTGCAACATCTTTATTGGCTGATTGGCAGCCCGTAAGAACCATTACAATAGAAGTAATAATAGCAAAAGCTAGGATAGTTGCTTTTACCGTAATTGTTTTCCTCATGAGAACACGCCTTTCGAGAGGTTGTGTCCTGAAACGGCATTTATATAAGCATTTCACACAACAAAAAATAATTCAACTTAATATTTAACCTATTAATGACCATATGGACGACAGCGGTTTTCACATTTGAAATTATACGCATCCATACTTTCATCAAGGCTTTTCGTTACATAATGATTATCATTTAACCATTTTAAAAGCTTCGGTAAGTATTGGATAGTTTGAGCGCGGTCGTGCAATAATATTATCGGATGCTTCCCAGATGCTTCCATACGTAGAATTCCGTTTATTACATTAGAAACAAAGACATTACCGCTTGTGTTCCAATCTTGACTATCAATATGCCAATCCCACATTTGGAAGCCATGTGCTTCCATTACTTTTCGGTAAGAATCAAGCATATAAGGAATACTTCCATAAGGAGTTCGAATAAGTGTTGATTTGACACCGGTAACTTCCTCTAGTACCGCTTGATCTTCTTGCATTTCATGTAAAGGGCTTTCCTTTGTACGATAAAATTTACTAGCGTCATGTGTTACACCGTGAAGACCAACAGCATATCCTTCTTCAACCATTCGTTTAACGACCTCCGGGTGCTCTTTTATATGCGGAGCTAACATGAAGAAAGTCGCTTTTGCACCGAATTGATCTAATGTATCAAGGAGTTTAGGGGCATCAGCAGTTGGCCCATCATCAAATGTTAAATAAACGATTTTTTGATTTGATTCCTGTTGCTGTAATTCTTGTTCCTTTTGAACAATGGAATCAGCAAACGTAGAACCTTTCATCGATTGCTTTGGTTGAGGTACCCAATCTAATGTAGGAACCATTTCGGGAGGTCCTTGTTTTTCGACAGCTGCAGCTATGTTATCTCCAGATCCCCTAAAAGAAAATCCAACAACGAAAACTAAAACGACTGCAAGTAAAACTAATTCGTAAAATAATCTTTTTCTTCTCCGCTTTCTCCTGTTTGTCATCTCTAATCACCTTTATATTTTTCTACTAAACTAAGTATAAAGGTTTGGAAACAAAAAAGGGTAACAAAAAAGTAACAGCTTCAACATTTTTTTGTAAAAAACGACTTAATTCAGCAAAACACCTGATCACCAGGTTTGTCTCTTTTTGTTGGATGTAAGTTCCCCTATGATATAAGACTAATTTATTCACCAAACAGTACTATCGCACGAAATATTGTCATAACGGCATGAAATCTGGTTGGAACCGCACAAAATATAGTCCAAACCGCACGGCCCCCCTCCAAACTACACGAAAAAGGACTTTTTTCCTGTAACCAATATGAAATTACAATTTTCATATGAAGCACGATAATTGATCTATACTTCAAAATAAAGATGTTTGTGCAGGTTACATCCTGGATTAAAATCAGTCCCGCAATATGGACAACAAGAATTACACTGCAAATATTCATTAATTGTCAATTTGTTTCCACAGCCGCCACATAGAACACCCTTTTGGTCAAACTGATCTTTAGGCCAGACTTGTGGATTCCCACATCCGTGCTCCTCGTGACAAGTAAAGCAAGGAAAATATGTTTGGCAGCAATAAAATTTAATAGCTATCCGATCAATTTCTTTATGATAATGGGTGCACCTTGTTTCTGAATCTAGTACACTCCCTTTTACTTCATGGCCTTTTATAAGCATCATTTTTTACCTGCCTTTTAATCATTCAAACTATTTTTTTCTCAATAATATCAAACCACTAATTATGTATAAAAGAGATGCTACATAAAAAATGCTTCCAATTGTAATAAAATCAACCATGTATCCAGTTAATATGATGGCGATTGCTGCTCCTATCGATGTCCATATATGATACTTTCCAATTTCTACTCCTGCCGTCTCTTTTTTCACACTTCTTGCCAAAGCTGTTTTTTCAGTGTTTTTTTGAACTGCTCCCAATATCCCCATGATTACTTGTAGAATATAAACCTGCCAAACTTCTGTTACAAGTGGAAAGAATAAAAGTATCAAAGCCATTGACCAAGAATAAAGAATCAATAATGTTTTATCTCCAAGTTTATCAGAGAACCTTCCGATCAATGGATAAGCAAATGCTGAAGTCAATGCAAATAATCCATATGCCCATCCGAATTGCGAATAGCTATTACCAACGTTCTTTAACAATAATATATAAAAGGGAAATATCATACTGCTGGCCATACCGATGATACTTTGAAAATAAATAAAGCGCTGATAAGTCATTTCCCATACTCCTCATAAAATAAATTAACAAATCGTTCTTCTGGATCATACTTCCGTTTCATGTTGAAAAACTCATCTGTTCGTGGATATGCCATATGTAATTGTTCCTTCGATGGATAGGAATAATACGGCAAATAATAGCTTCCATTATACTTTAATGTCACATCAATAATTTTCCGTATCACTTTTTCTGTATGGCTAATTTCTTTTTTTGAACGTCCTTGATTGATAAGCAGCACCAGTGCAAACATATTATCCTTTGAATAAGACATAACTGCATGGTCATTCTTTGATACGTAACGAATCGTAATATTCAGGAGATTAATATCCTTTTCTTTTTCAAGAACGGAACGCAAATCATCAATGTATCTAGTAAACTCCTTAACAGGTACAAAATACTCTTGTAAAACTTCTGTTCTAGTTTCACTATCATATTCCATGAAAGCTGACTCGGAACGCATGACATTGTTTCGTGTTTCCATTTTATTATTCGTTTTTATCGTATAATCTTTTTGGAGATTCCAAAAAATATTTTTTCCCCAATCACTATATCTTGAAATACCTAGTAAAAATTTTGGGATAGCGACGATGTTATCATTCTTCAGCTTGTTATAATTTGAGATGTCAACCTGATTTGGAGCAAGTGTATAATTTGTTACATACATTTCCCGCAAAAATGAATCCGGTGCCACAGATATGCGTGCTAGATGCATTTTCACCTTTTCGTTACGAACTACATCTTTTTCAAAATAAGAAGTGTAATCCTGATAATCTATTGCCTTTGACTGGGTAATATACAACTGATCGTCTGTTAATTCTATTGTTACATCTAAAATGATACCGAATAATCCATATCCTCCGATGACATAGGGAAATAACTCTTCGTTTTCGGTTCTGCTAACATTAATAATTTCACCTTTCGGATTCAATAGTCTGAACGACTGTATTGTATCAATTAAGGCATCATTACGAATATCTCTGCCGTGAACATTGACACTTAATGAACCTCCGACAGTGAATATATTTTGAGATTGCATCACCTTAACCGCTAACCCATATGGATTGATATAACGCTGGATATCATTCCAAGTAGCTCCGCTTTGGACCGTAATTGTTTTATGTTTTTTATCAAAGTTCAATATTTTATTATACTTCTTCATATCAATCATGATGGCATTTGGATAAAGGGTTTGACCGCCTTGACTATGCTGCATACCGGCAATCGAAAGTTTATCATTTGTTTTGTTCGCATTTTTTACAATTTGTTGAAGTTCTTCTTCACCATTAGCCGCTTTAACACTTTTAATAGAGACAGGTAGTAAATGTCCTTTATCCTCTATTATCGGATGAGAAAGTTTCTTATCATATGCAAATAGCGAAAATCCAAATATTATTCCATAAGCAATTAATATAAGGAGTACATATTTTTTTTTCAAAAATTCAACTCCTAACCAAAATTAACTATAAATCGTTTTAAAATAATATTAAATGATTTGGAACTATATGTTAATACAGAATTTAAAAAATCATTTCTACTTGATATCCACTTCACAAACAAAAGACCTTCATCAAGAAGGTCTTTTAATTACAACATTTTTCTAAAACATACTTAAAGAATACTTTTCCGACAACAATCTCATTAGCTTCATCCCTGCCACACTATTTCCTTTGTCGTCTAGGGCGGGACCGAACACTCCAATACCAAATCGGCCGGGAACAGCCCCCATTATCCCTCCGGAAACACCACTTTTTGCAGGTATACCAACCTTAATCGCAAACTCGCCTGATGCATTATACATGCCACATGTAACCATAAAGGTTTTACAAATACGTGCAATATGGGTAGGAATTAATTGTTCTTTAGATATGGGATCTTTGCCGTCAAAGGAAAAAACACATCCGATTCTTGCCAAATCTAAGCAATTCAACTCGATGGAGCATTGTTTAGTATACAAATCCATTAATTCTTCCACATCTTCTTTTATCAAACCGTGCTGTTTTAGAAAATAGCATAAAGATCTGTTTAAATCAGCTGTTTCAAATTCTGATTCAGCCACTTCTTTGTTATAGCCAATGGATGAATTCGCTGTTAGTTTTTGAACAAGTGTTAATAATCGTGAGAACCGTTCCTCTACACTATTTCCTTTAATCATATGGGTAACAGCTAGAGCACCGGCGTTGATCATTGGATTCAAAGGTCTAGAAGGTATGCTAGTTTCTAGCTTCGCAATGGAGTTAAAAGGATCCCCTGTTGGTTCCTGGCCTACCCGTTCAAAAACATATTCTTCTCCTCTATCCATTAAAGCTAGGGCAAGTGTTAATACTTTCGATATACTTTGAAGGGTAAAACTTTCACTAATGTCCCCAGCTGAAAAATAATTTCCATCTGGATTATAAATGGCAATGGATAAACTATTTCTATTTGCTCGCTTGAGAGCTGGTATGTAATCGGCCACTTTACCTTTACTTGTAAAATGTTTCGCTTCGTCTACTAATATTTGTAATTCATTTTCAGAACGACATTGCAAAATTAACCACCTCAGTTAAAGTGTATTTTTCATTAATTAAGAAAAAATACTCAACGTTTCAGAAATCGAGTTTATTTTTTCCAAGACTTTGTTAATAATGATTGTTTATAAAATCTCCTGCAGGGTATGCTTTATGGGATTTCTTTAAGTTGTAAAACTAGCTCAGCACATATCCTGCAATTTTTAAAAACAACAATATTGTTTAACATATTCTTTTTCAAAGGCTCTTTTCGTATAAATTGTTGTTTTTAGACTATAAACTTAGTCCGTTGATTTCCGCTCCAGACACTTGCTTTCCGCGGGGAGGGATGGGAGCCTCCTCGGCGTTACCGACTGCGGGGTCTCCCACTTCCCTCTTTTTCCCGCAGGAGTCAAGTGCCCTCCGCTACAATCAACTCAGATTGTTAATAGAATATCACTAAAATAGCAACAAACTTTACGAAAACAGCCTTTTCAAAAATCATTTTAACATATTGTTTTGGTTAAATTAACTGTGAGTGGTTATAAGCTTTGAACGTCGAATTAGCTGGACACAAAGGATTTTATTAAGCCTAACAATCTGGTTAAATTTTAAACACTTATTAAATCCTATATATCTCATCCATTGTTACAAAATACAATGAAGCTTCATGGATTTTAACCTTTGTGATTTGTTCCCAAACCTCTTTATAAAAGCTAATTTGGTGTTCATAATGTAATGCTAAGGTAGCTAAAGTCTCCTTATCCTTTATTCTGTCAGTCTTGTAATCGATGATATACCATTTTCCGTCATATTGATAAGCTAAATCTATAACTCCTTTAATTAGAAAAGATTGATTGTTATCTTTGTTGTTTCTTATTTTTTGATAGAGTAAATTTTCAGGTCCAATCTTCATAGTGAATGGTGCTTCTGTTAACACATTTTCAGCCTGAATAATCTGTGTCCATATCGTAGTTTGTTGAAACTGACTAATGACTTGAAGAACTTCATACTTTCTTTCCAGAGGGATTCGATGTTTTTCAAGTATTGCATCTAAATGATTTTCTACGTGTATACCTTTCACTAGCTTTTCAAATACTTCATGGATCATCGTTCCCCAAGCTTTTCCGCCACCTTCTTCACGTTCTATATATAAAGTATAAGCATTTTGATTACTGTCAGTAGGACTAAAAGTATTAAAAGAATGGTTTACATGTCTGAATACCCATTTTTCATTTTCGATCACTTCATAATAATTATTTTCAAGTATTAACCCAGAACCTTTATTAATCGGCTCTTTTTCATCTTTAACTACTACGTCAACTATTTCAGGCTTCAAAATATCGACTAGTTCTTGCCAAGGATTTTTCTTATTGTTACTTTCACATGTACTAATAATTAATGCTTTCTCAGCACGTGTGGCTGCCACATACAAAATTCTTGCTTCTTCCTCCATTAAATATAGGTATTCTTCTTCCTGATATGATTCCCATGATGGAGGCTGCGCGATGGTTTTCGTACTATAACCATTTGGCTTTGTAAAAATAAAATATCCATTTGCTCCCGTATTGGTTCGTTTAATGTGATATGAGATTCGATCCCTCATATTTACTTTTTTACATGGATTTGCGAGAAAAACGATCTCAGCTTCTAAACCTTTCGCCTTATGAACATTCATTACCCTTACTGAATTTTCATCACCATCCATATTGATTACCGACGTACTGGAAAAAATATATTCTTTTAATTTTTCTGCAGCTTCTTTAAAAGTGATTTCCCCTCGAATCGAATCAAACAATTGCATGAGAGTTTGGTATTCTTTTATCCCATATCCATTCATCATTAATAATAAATAAAAACCGATATCCTCTATGATCTTTTCAATGGTAGCTGCCGGCGAAAAATCACGTTTCCATTGAATATAGACTCTTAGTTTTTCAAAAGCCTTAAATATAGGATTATTTGTTTGGACTGTTGAATCAAAATAGATATCAAACTCTCCACCATCCTGTTTCCATTCAAAAAGATGTTGATCACTTATTCCAAAAAAACTCCCTCTCAGTACAGCTAAAAGTTGAACTTGATCGAGTGGATCTTGAATAAACTCAATAAGATAACATAGCTCCTGAAATTCTTCTATTTCACTAAGTACTACATCGCCACTTAAAGAAGCTGGTATGTTCTCCTTTAATAATGCACGGTAATATACATCTAAGTTTTCATTGTATCTAGTCAGGACCATAAATTGATTTGCATTGTACCCTTTTTGAATCATCCCTTTTATCGTTAAAGCGATTTGTTCTGAATCATATTGTATGACTGCTTCTTTATTAGAGTATTTTTTTGGTACAAGTAATTGATGGATACCTGAAAAAACAGACCGGTCATCTTCAAAAAAAGAATGTAAAGGGTTAAAAGCAGCTTGATATTCTGTTTCTTGCTTAGGCAGTTGTTGTTGAAACACCCTATTTAACTGTGAAGTAACAGAATCAAGCGTCCTAAAGTTCATCGTTAATTCTAAAACTTCACCACCATGCACAACAATAAGCTCTTTTACTTTATTGTAAATATCAATATCTGCGCGGCGAAAACGATAGATTGCTTGTTTCGGATCACCAACTACAAACAGGGAACCTGGTTTTGGTTTGCATCTTGTCCAATCCTTTTCTTCAGAATCCTCACTCGTTAAAAAAAACATAATCTCTGCTTGAATCGGATCGGTATCTTGATATTCATCTATAAATAAACAGCAGTATTTCTGTTGAAAATAACTACGGACCTCTGAATTATCTCTTAACAGCTTGGCTGTTTTCATTAATAAATCTTGAAAATTCACATAGGATTGTTCTTTTTTTAGAATTTCATAATATTCCATGACTTCTTTCATCAGTGGAACGGTAAAACCGTGTACATATTCGTACCATTCCAGTAAAAGTGGTTTTACACTGGTAACAAAGAAATCAGATATTTTTTCAAAATGATATTTCGCATCCTCCTTGGATACCCATAGTTTTTGTGTGATTGAAAGTTTTTTATTGAAGAGCTCAAAAATATCAATCTTAATATGATCATTCAAGGTATTTTCAAACTTATTTTTCCGTAATGCCTTCAAGATAGCATCCTGTAATGGATCATATTTCCCTTCAATAGGTTCAACTGGAATCGCATGATTTGCTTCTCTTAGAAGGTGCAAAAAAGTTTGAAAAACAGGATTAAGATTAGGTTTTGACTTTAAATCGTACATCCATTCAACATCAGGATAGGTTTTCATGTTTAAAAAGCTTTTTCTTAAATCTGAAAGTGGTACACCTAGATTGGTTAGTTCTTGTAATTTGATTGGATCATTGGAAATGAGATCTTCAAAATAAGTATCCCATGAAGCTTCCGCTAACTTTGAATCAATATCATCCTCTATTTCCTTGAACTCAAGGTCAAGTCCTGCTTCAATCGGTCTTTCACGTAAAAGACGAGCACAAAATGAGTGAACAGTTCCTAGATAACATTGATCAATATTCTTTAGCGCCTGATTTAAATTAGTTTTGCGGCTTTCATTACTTTCTGCTCTCCACTCCCTTTCCAGCTTTAATTGAAATCTCATTTTCAATTCCTCAGCAGCTTTTCTAGTAAAGGTAATAGCAGCTATTTCATTGATTTTGTAAGTTCCAGTTCGAACAATACTCACCATTCGATTGACAAGACTAGTTGTTTTCCCTGATCCCGCACCAGCTTCTACTAAAAATGTTTGCTGAAGATCCTGTTCAATCTTATCACGGTGATGCTGATCAACAATGGCTCTACTCATATGCACGCACCCCTATCCAGCGTTGTAAACCTATTGCTTTATTGTCCAAGCCCTTCCCTTCATACATCTCTTTCGTATAGGTACTTCTTTTACAAACGTGCTTATAATCACAGTACGTACAATCTGTTTGTGTGGAATCAGTCATAGTGAAATGTCCAAATTTCAAGACATCTAATAATCTTTCTAAGATATCCCTTCCATTTTCTCTAGTTACAAAGTCTTGTAATCTTTCTCGCCTTTCCCCTGTTCCTCTTATCGTCGGAAACAGATATGAACTCGTTTTTACTTGTCCTTCAGTTAGCTGCAGATTACTTTCTAGAGCTTTAGCATAAAGATAATGCTGTAATTGCCTGCCGCCATTAAAATATTTTTTCAGACTATATTTCCCTGCTCTTCCTGTTTTATAGTCAACTATGGAGTAAACTGAATCATTGTTTTTATCTACCCTGTCTATTTTGCCAGATAAATAAAACGAGTCACCGCCCGATAGAGAGATGATTGCTGGAGGTTTTTCCCCTATTCCAAATGAATATTCAAAATAAATAGGATTACTATTTTCAGCGTATTCCTCTTCACTTTTTAAAAAGACTCTACTAGATTGTAAGATTTCATTCACTTCTTGTTCAAACACAGTATTACTTGGCGGAAGTATTTTCTCCTTCCATGAATTTATCCTATCCTTTGTAATTTCCAAAAGCAGTCTTTCATGTTTTTCATATGATGGCATTTCTTTTTCTTTCTGAATTGTTCGATAAAACTGTTCGTAAATTTCATGAAGCAATATTCCCCTAGATCTTGCATCCAACCAAACATTTGGTTCATAAACTGTTTCTTCTTGGGGACTAATTTTCAAAACATCCTCGAGGAAATATTTATATGGGCAGGCAGCCAGCTTTTCCAGCTTTCCACTAGACATCCGAATTTCACTATTTTTTCTTGGGTCTAGTATGTTTTCATCCACTTGTATTTTTCCATCAAATTCAGTAAATCGTACACTTTGCCTTGCTTGTTTTGCCTGAATTCCATCAACGATTTGTGCAAATTCATTCAACAAATCCGTATCTTGAAGATTTCCTATCTCATTCAATTTTATATACCACCATTCCTTACGATTATTGAAATCCAGTGGAAAAGATGTTTTCTTAAATTTCTTGTTAATCGTATCGAAATCAGCATTCCTATCCCCCGATTGATATCGATAGCATTTTAGGAAAAAGTAAGAGGGCTGATTTAACCGATTTTCATTTTGATCAAAAATCGAATAGCTTATTGTTGGATATCCATTTGTACATGCGAACAGCTGCAATAAGTGAAACATACTTTCTTTCATTTTTTCTGTTAGTAATGGTAGATTCGGATCCAGTAACTTCCTCTCTTGATCTAAAAGCAATGGGTCCTCTAACATTTTCCCAGGAAAACGATGATGATCAAATCCAATAAAAAATATGTGTGGACGATCAATAAACATTCCCTGACGGTAAGAAGTAAAGTGGATAGCGCCAGGCTTTGGTCCAGAAGCACCAATATTTATATTTAAAAGGAGATCCTCTAATAGCATAATGGCGTTATTCAAAGGGAATGTTTCAGTTATATATGGATTAATAGAATCCAATTGATTCAATATTTCGTTTTTAGCTGTTTCATCTAGTGGAGATTGAATCTTTGTAAAGTTTGCAAGAATATAATGGAATAGTTCTATTAATGATTTTATCTCGATATTCCTTTCGTTATTAGGCACAAAATGAAAAAGCTGTTTAAACCATTTTTGAAGCCATATATAATTGTCAAGCTGATTTTGAAAGTACTCCCGTTTTTCATCAATACTATTGGTTACCGTATCTATCAAGCGATCAATTTGTTTTTGAAGCTGAAGGATATAGCGCTCCTTCCCCCAACCGATCCCTGCCTCTTTCAACATCATAGAGATAGTTGATATCTGTATAGAGTCTTTTCCAAAATCAATCATTTCTTCTTGAAGGATTGTAAGGAAGGATGTGACATTAAATTGATTTTTTAACCAATTAATAATACCGGCTGCTAGTTTTCCAGGTCTTGAGATCGTTATAGGTAAACCTTCACCAAAAGTAACAGGGATCCTTAATTTTTCTATTATTTGATACATCATCATTCTGTATGGCTCACTTGTACTATAAAAAATAGCACATGAATCAAATGAAGATCCCTTTTGCTTTATCCTCCGTAATACCTCATTTAATTCATTTTCTTCTGTATTACTCGCAAAAAGTTGAAGCTCTTTTCCTTTTACTGCGTTGATATTTTCATCAAATAAATAACTAAAATCAGTGGGCTCACCCTTCGCATCTCGAATAAAAGGGTATCTTGATGGAAAATCAATTCCGAATACCGGGGCAATAGGTAGAATATATGCTTTTTTCTGCAATAATACACTAACAAGCTGCTCTTCTATTGTGTAGAAAGAAAGATTAGGTTGAAATATGTACATTGTATTTGGTAATCCGTCTTTATCAGCAAGTTCTAGCGCTTTTTTTAAAACATATGTATTATCACATAAATTTTTTTCTTCTAGCACGCTTTCGTATGCACATAAAATTTTTTTAATATCATTTGCTTTTTCTTTTGAGGAAAATAGGTGTAATGGAATATTGTCACTTGTAAACCCTGACAATCTTAAATTTTGAACTGTCTGATACATTGCACGATTGATTCCTGGAGAAATTGCTAATTGTTGAAGATAGTGAAGATTTTTCTTTTCTTTCAATGCATTTATTATTGAACTCATAAGAAAGGAACCAATAGGAGCTGTTATTCGCTTATTCGTAATACAGGAATGGTGATCGATAATGGAAGCAGCAGTATCCATTATTGTCATGATTTTAATATTTATGGCACTATAGCCTGCGTTCACAAATGCTTGTAGAATTTGCTCACCGGTTCGGTAGCTATCTACAATCAGTTGTTTTTCAGAAAATGGATGGCTTGTACAAATTTCTTGTAATTTTTTGATAAGGGATTTCATCAATAACGCCTCCTTTACATGTATAAATTGTAACATTTTTCTGAAGATTCATTGTACTTATTTTAACATAAATAAAAAGGTGTACCAAAAAACGTACACCTTTACCTTTTAATAAAAAATTCATCGATGATTAATCTCATTAAATACGTCATCGAGGCTGTGCAGTCCTTTTATTTCTCCTTCGTCTGATTGTATGGTCCACACTTTCTCTTTTAATGCAAGTTCTCCGCTGTCATCCTTAACATAAGGCATATCAAGCATAAATATCTTCCCATTTTTTCTCACTGTGTAACCGAGATAGTAGTCTTTCCCAGCACCTTCCTCCTCATAGATACCGATATCCTCTAGCTGATATTTATCCATTATATCCTTCAATTGGCCATTCATTTGATCTATCAAAGTTTCTCTTTTTATGTAATCCATTTTCTATACCTCATATCTTTTTTCTTTATTATGTGCATTATGAGGAAGACTATGTTAAAAAACTGCTTAGATACAAAAACAACGAGACCCACATATAAAACAACGGGGCCTCGAAATAGAGTTTCAGATTATAAAATTTTAGACAAGTTTCACTTCTACCCAGGTTCTAACACTATTAATGAACCAAATTCTCTTACATATTTTTAAGTCTTGTACAGTAAGGATTCGTTCCTTAATGACTCCTGTTTGAATAAGTTCTTCACGAAAAGTACCTGCTAATAAACCTGAGGTTATTGGAGGTGTATATAGAGCCTCCTCGATCTCCACTACAATATTCCCATTTGTAAACTCAGTTACCTCCCCATCTTGATTCCATAAAATCACATCGAATACTTTAATGCTGTCGGTTTTTTGAGTATCATAAACTTTCCGATTCGTTGTTTTATGATACAAATATGGATCATTTTTATCGATAGGGGTGCTGGATAGCTTTACATCTAATGAATCTTCAAATGATATGATCGGTTGTCCTGATACGGTAAATTTCCCATTCTTTTCTACTAATAAACGAACCTTTAACAATGACTGATTATTTTTTTGGGCAAATTCAGCCAACTTAGTCTTTATTTCATCCATTCTCAAACGATAATTAAAGTATTTCGCTGCTTGTTGTAAACGATGAAGATGGCGATCTAATAAAAAATATTGGCCATTTTCCAGTTTGATACTTTCTAATAGCTCAAAATTTGGTCGTTCTTCAGTTAATAAAGATGCTTTCGTAAGAATTTCATTGAATTCATCTTGTGTAGTAGAATCCCAAGTAATTCCTCCTCCAACACCATAAACAGCATTTTGAGTTTGGCGATCAATGATAACCGTACGAATGGGAACATTAAAAACTGATTCACCCCTAGGACTTATATAGCCGATGGCTCCACAATAAACTTCACGAGGCGAATCCTCGAGCTCTTCAATTAATTTCATCGTACTGATTTTTGGGGCACCAGTAATAGAGCCACAAGGAAATAAAGAAGAAAATATATCGACAATTCCTATCTGTTCCTCAGTCTTCGCAGAAATCGTAGAAGTCATTTGTAAAACAGTTGGATATTGTTCAACATTGAAGAGTTCATCTACCTGCACCGTTCCAGGTATGGCAATCCCTCCTAAGTCATTTCGAAGTAAATCAACAATCATCAAATTCTCCGCCCGATTTTTTTCTGAATGATATAACCATGAGGATTTTTCTTCATCTTCTTTCACAGTTTTCCCACGTTTCACTGTGCCTTTCATCGGTTTTGTAATGATTTTATCTCCATCCCAACGAAAAAATAATTCAGGGGATGCCGAAAGTATCTGATATTCCCCAACATTTAAATATGCACAATAATCGGAATCCTGCGCCGAGGCAAGCTGTTGATAAAAAGAAAAATCATCTCCTTCGAAATGAGCATGTAGTCGTGTCGTGTAATTTACTTGATAGGTATCACCGTTTTCAATCGCTTCTTTTATTTTAGTAATTCCATTATGATATTCTTCCCCTTGAATCGAAGGCTTCCATTCGGACACAGAAAAACTTCCAGGTTCTAGATCATTCTTAGCAACAGGTTCATTAAATATTCCAAACCACAGTAAGGGCATTTTCTCATCAGAATGGACATGAAAGGCTGAATCAAATGCAGGTGCCGCTTCATATGAAACATATCCAGCAGCAAATAGGCCTTTTGAAACCTGCTCTTGAACCTGTAATAGACTTGGAATTACATCTTCAATATGATTTGCTTCTATGACCTTTATTGGATCAGTGAAAAAGTGTGGTTTCTTTACACCATTTCGATCTGCAAATTCAAATAATAAACTGGGAATATTTTGAGTAAAGTCCTTAATCATCACTTGTCTTCCTTTTTTATTTTTTGATATTTTTTTGAAATGGCTTTGTTAAACAATATTGTAGTTTTTAATAAAATCTGCAGGGTATCTGTTCAGCTAGTTTTACTATGTAAAGAAAACGCTTCACGAATACCCTACAGATAATTTTATCAACAGGAGCCATTAACAAAGCCTTTGAAAAAATTACTTATCATCTGTAATCCATACTCCGTTAATATTGATTCAGGGTGGAATTGCAGACCTTCAATTTTATATTGTTTATGTCGAATTCCCATTATTTCACCGTCCGTACTTTTGGCGGTAATTTCAAGGCATGTTGGCAGCGAATTCTCTTCTACCACTAATGAATGATATCTTGTTACATGAAATAAACCCTTAATCCCATTAAATATCTTCTTTCCGTCATGTTTAATTAATGACGTTTTCCCATGCATCGGCCGTTTCGCTTTTATAATATTGCCCCCAAATGCTTGTCCAATAATTTGATGTCCAAGACATATACCCAATATTGGGATTTTCGAGTAAAAGTTTTCAACGATATCCAAGCAAATCCCTGCTTGACTAGGGTTTCCAGGTCCAGGAGATAGCAAAAGATATTGGGGATTTAGTTTTTCAATTTCTTGAATAGAAATTTGATCATTCCTTACAACCTTTACCTCTTCCCCTATTTGCCTTATATATTGAACTAAGTTATATGTAAATGAATCATAATTATCAATAACAAGTATCAAAAGAAATACCCCTAACCATAAAATTTTTCAGCTTAAACCGACTATTGCTGCTCTAGAATATAATATCACATGTCAAAGTACTTCATATTTACCAATATTATTAATGTATATTTTTCATTACTGTAAAAAAAATATATAATACATCAAAATTAAGAGGTGAATAAATGAAACACATAAAAGCAATGACGATAAAATTTGTTGCCAATCTAATCGTTTTATTCATTATTTTAGGAATGCTATTCGGTTTTTCTTTTACAAATATAGTGTTTATCTCGCTCGTACTTTCTGTAATTTCCTATCTTGTTGGTGATATTTGGGTATTACCAAAAACGAATAATACGGTCGCAACCATCTCAGACTTTGCGCTTTCTTTCATTGTCATTTGGTTTTTAACTGCGGCACTTACTTATGCTAATCTCACTTCGTTGTTTATTTCTTCTGTCGTTTCAGCTGGAGGAGTTTCAATCGTTGAATTTTTCTTTCATAAATATATTTCAACTTATACGTTTAAGCATGAGTCCGAAGATTTCTTGCCGGGATATCGTAACTTCCCTTCATATCAAACGGAGGCCTCTGAAGATATTGCACCAGAAATCGAAAAAAACAAAGAAAATAAGGTTTAGGAAAATGATCATCCTAAACCTTTTCAATAAATATTAAATTTTCTTCGCTTTAATAATTACCGCTTCTCCTATAAACGAAATGATTGAATGATCATTAGTAACGATTTGAAATTTATTCTTTATATCTGGTGATGCTTCAAGCATGAATTTTGTTAATGCTATCTTTTCATTTTCTTCTAATTTCATACGATTACACCAGTTTTCGAATTTGAAAGTTTTTTCAAATCTATACATTTCTTCAATTACAAAACCCTTGCGTTCTAACATGTTAATCCATTCAGTTTTTTTCCAAGCTCTATAATGACTATAGTCTCTCATTTTTTCAATTGTATTATAAAATTGATCCTGAGCACTATCTTCTGGAGACACATTATCATCTAGTAAGAAATATCCACCTTTTTTTAATACTCGGTTAGCCTCTTCCACGAATTTTTCAACATTGGGAAAATGATGCGGGGCAATACGACATGTAACAAGATCAAATGTTTCATTATCAAATGGAAGATCTTCCGCATCCCCTGCCATGAAATTTACATTTTCGTAACCATTCCCTTTAATGAAGCTTTCTGCTGCTTGAAGCATCTCATGAGTTAAATCAAGGGCGGTTACCCAACTTACCCTTGGAGCAAATGCATTTGCCGTATGCCCGCCACCTGTCGCAATATCTAACATTTTTTCATGTCCCGAAAGATTTGCGATGTCAATCATTTTTTGTAAATCCTTCCCTTTTTTATGGATATCGCTAACTACATATGAATCCGCACTTCGACCAAATTGTTTCTGAACATCCTTTTTTATATCCATACCCTTACCCCCAATCAATTATTTGTAAATTAAACATAATCTAAATTTTACGATAAGAAAATGATAAGTTTTTTATAATTAAACATAATTAAAACTTATAAACATGTCGTTTTGTAATAAAAATAGAATTAAATACGAATAATAGTAGTAAAAGATTTCAAGGTGATTAGAGTGGGAATTTTAAATTCTTTTACAAATTGGAAAACAGTAAGATATGAAAAGCATTTAAATGTTATGGAAGGATTAGGGAAATGTCCAGATTGTCGCGGAAGGGGTTTTACAATTCCTGTTAGTGCTTATGCTGTACCATACGAGTGTCCAAGCTGCAATGGAAGTGGTCTGTTTACTGATTGGTCTAATAATTAGAAAAGTGCAAGCGCCTTGATCGGTCTCTGGCAAAAATGTTGTTGTTTTTTGAACTCGAGGGGCTAGACACTGGAACTGATATGAAAGAAAAGTAATATTTTCTTATCTTATGAAAAAAGACGCCTAATCCGTTCCGTAGGCGTCTTTTAAAAAACAAAGTTTTGTGGCGAAGTATTCGTATGACCACATTCATACGTTTAGCATGTATGCTAATCCTTCGACTTACACAAATAGCTCATCGCATTAATAACTATATCATGAAAATAGTCATGGAAGCAAGGACATATTACTTTTACCTATTTTTCAAAAAAGTTAAATGATTCTATTTTAAAATAATAAAAATATAAAGATAATTATTAATTTTTACTGTGTAACCGCTTTATAATTGTGTAATTTTATTTTTTATATTATATTTTAATAATAAATAGTTTTAATGTTATCGTTTGGGGGGATTATATGAAAAAAATAGGATTAGCTTGGCAAATATTAATTGGACTAGTCCTCGGAATTATTATTGGGGCTATTTTTTATGGAAATCCGAATATCGGTACTTATTTACAGCCTATCGGTGATATTTTCTTAAGATTAATTAAAATGATCGTTATCCCGATCGTCATTTCGAGTATTATCGTTGGAATTGCCAGTGTTGGCGATCCAAAACATTTAGGGAAGATTGGTGGAAAAACACTTCTATATTTTGAAATCGTTACAACGATCGCTATACTTGTCGGTCTCCTTGTTGCAAACGTATTCCATCCTGGTACAGGAGTAAATATGCATGAGCTTCATAAAGTGGATATTAATTCTTATGTCGGGACAGCAAAAGAAGTGGAAAGCCATGGATTTGCAGATACGATTGTCAACATTGTCCCAAAAAATATTTTTGAAGCTTTTGTCCATGGTGATATGCTAGCCATTATTTTCTTCTCTGTATTATTTGGATTAGGTGTTGCTGCAATCGGTGAAAAAGGAAAACCAGTTCTTGCTTTTTTCCAAGGTACAGCTGAAACGATGTTTTACGTTACTAATTTAGTTATGAAATTTGCGCCATTCGGAGTATTTGCATTAATTGGAGTTACCGTTTCTACTTTTGGGTTAGAATCGCTACTACCTTTAGGAAAGCTCGTTATTACAGTTTATTTAACGATGATTGGCTTTATCATTATTGTTTTAGGTGGAATTGCCAAGTTAGTTGGTGTAAATATTTTTCATTTACTTCGACTACTAAAGGATGAATTAATTCTTGGGTATTCTACTGCCAGCTCAGAAGCCGTTCTCCCTAGAATAATGGATAAAATGGAGAAATTCGGTTGCCCGAAAGCAATCACATCATTTGTTATTCCTACTGGCTATTCTTTTAATTTAGATGGATCCACCTTATATCAGGCAATAGCAGCCATATTTATCGCTCAAATGTATGGGATTCACCTATCATTTACTCAACAATTGACTTTAGTGCTTGTGCTAATGGTTACATCGAAAGGTATTGCAGGTGTGCCTGGAGTATCCTTTGTCGTCTTACTTGCAACATTAGGAACAGTCGGAATTCCGATAGAGGGACTCGCTTTTATCGCAGGAATTGACCGTATACTAGATATGGCAAGAACAGTTGTTAATGTTGTAGGAAATTCTCTAGGAGCTATTGTAATTTCAAAATGGGAAGGTCAGTTTAAGCAAAATAAAGACATTTTAAAAGAGTTGTAAATAATGGATCCCTACTCTGTAAAAATTTAAGATAAATAATTCCTTATTTCTCTAGTTACTGAGTAAATCTAATCTATATTTAATCATTTGGAGGTATATCACAAATAAGGTGATATGCCTTTTTATTTTAGTTAAATTTCTATTCAACCTCATTTGCTACTTTAACACTATAACAAATAACATTTAATGCAATAAATTATTTTTGTGAAAAATGGTGTTATTTTTTGTTAAACAAAAGGCTGTTTATAAAAGAAGGAGAAATTCACCAAACAGAGAAATGTATATTTTAAATAGTGAAAAGTGGGGTGATAAAATGCAGAAAATTCTTCAGAAATTAAGTGAAATTGAATCGGGTGAGATAGGAATTATAGTTTATTCACAATTAAAACAGGAGATAGTGTGTTCTTTTAATAAAGAATTATCTGTACCACTTGCATCTGCTTCTAAAGTTGCAATTGCTTTTTGTATTGTAAAATTAATAAAAGAAGGACACTACAAATGGGATGATATTGTAGAAAATATAAGTTTTAATCCAGAAGAAGATAGTAATATAATATATCCTCATTTTCAAAATAGAGAGACCTTGGCACTGCGAGATGCTGTGGAAGTAATGATTACCTGTCACGATAGTTTTGTTGCAAATAGAATTGTGCAATTTTGTGGTGGATGGGAAAAGATTAATATCAAAATTAAATCATATTTTGAAAATATAAATATTACACAAAATCCAAGGGATTTGGATAACAACGGAAATTTGAATCAGGTGTTAGAACTTTTGTGTTTCATATTTGAAGGATACAAGAATAATCCTGAATTGTGGATTCCAATTATTAATGGTTTAGTTAGACAACGGGGTGCGATAGAAGGAATTCCAACCCAATCCTTAAACCATATGACAGGTGGATTGGACAATGTTGTGGTTGATATCGGAATAATAGGAGAGTTCTCTCATAATCCATTATTATATGCTTTAGGAGCAAAGGATTTACCCAATCGTAATAAGAATAAATTAGCAGATAAAAAAATAGTAGATACTATGATAATACTTTATAGTGAGTATTTGAATCAGGAAGACAAGTTTATAAGTAAACTTTAGGCTACTTCTCATGATGATTGTTAAACTAAAGTAGTTCATTACGGAGTAAAGTAAAAGAGAACTTATTGCAGTACAAAAAAGGATAGATTATGCAGATTTCCGTTTGCTTACATCTATCCTTAATTATTTTGTAATTAATTGTTTAACACTTCTCCTTACGATAAGTCAACATGGATTATTGTAACATTTCTGAATTTAACAGTCGCTATATACAAAGGGATGATTACATATTGAAACTCTACATTTTTCCTGTAAAGTACTCTATAGCTAGATCTTTAGTAAATACATTAAAAACATGTTAATTATAGTGACTATTATAAAAAGAATTGCGAGGACGCTTCGTCCCGAGGAGTGTAAAGATACAGCAGCCAATCCAAATATAATAATTTGAAGCAATATTCTTAGCGGAACTGAAACTGGTATCGAGGCTTTAGGCGCTATAAAAATCCCCCAGAATATTGCGACTAGCAGTGGAGTTCCTACCCCAAATACAATCTTCGCAAATAATCCTTTATCTAAGTGAAATCCCCAGTATGAAAATGCGACAAGGGAAGCTAACTCAATAAGAAACATAATAATCATAACTGTGTATTGCACAATTATCATTGGAAGTCTGTCCTTTCTTGGTTTGTCATAACCCCTAGGAAACTATTACATTGTAAACCTTAAATACATATTTTAGAGATGAATATTTTATTTGGTATTATATCCATATTTCTTTTCCATTGTTTCGATATATTTATCGAAATAATCGGCTGGACTACTTACCGAGTTTCCATGACAAACCTCTAATCGTCTCGGTTTTAATTGTTTTACGATTGAACTGCTTTTTACTGCTTCCTTCATATCTGCTGTAAACATAGGCATTGGTTGATGCAGCTTACCTTTTTTAGAGGTAAAGAGATCACCTGCTAGTAACACCTGGTCTTTCTCGTGATAATATACAACATGCCCAGGCGAGTGACCCGGTGTTAAGAATGGACTTAGTTCCCCTATTCTCTGTAAATTACCTTGCTCATCTTCTAATAGTGGTTTAGCAATTTGTTTCGCTACCGTCTGTTCCGCTTTTTTTCGTCTTGGATATGGGAGATCCCCTTCCATATAAGGAACTTCAACTGAGTGTACATACACTGGCACTTCTTTTTCTGCTAAAATTTTCTTTACTGCACCAACATGATCTGAATGACCATGGGTCAAAATAATTCTTTGAAGAGGACCAGCATCTAGCTGTTTAATAAATTCCATTATTCCTTTTGCCATACTAGGTATACCTGCATCTACTAATGTAACACCTTCATCATCTACAACTACCCAAACATGTATAGGAATAATCATCCATGTTCTCAAACTCCATATATGTTCTGAAACCTTTTCAATTTTCATCCTTATCTTCTCCTCTTTTCAATTTTTCTTTTATACCAATGATAAGAATTTCAATAGACAGATCAAAAGTTGGTGTTAATCTTTCCATTAATACTTCAATAGGTTCATGTGGATATGAGTAAGTATTCAAAACTCCATTAATGTTGAAGAAAAAAATACGTGAATAGGCTATTAATTGTTCATTATTTGGAATACCAAGACATTCCCCAAGAACCTGCTTGATAATCCCAAACATCTTCACTCGGAGTTTATTAATCTCTAGGTCTGGATTCTCTTCATCCACTTTGGATGACTTTGCATTAATGAAAATGGAATACATATTGCGGTTTACCAGGCAAAAATGAATATATTTGCGACTGATTCTTTTAAGTCTATCTTCAGCTGAGATTGTATCCATAAGTGATATCTGCTGTAATTGTTGATATAAATCATGTAAAAATGGCATTGATAGTTGGTGTAACAATGCTTCTTTATCTTTAAAATAAAGATATATGGTAGTGTGTGAACAACCTGCTTCCTTAGCGATCTGCCTCATTGTTACCGAATCGTACCCCCGTTCAGAAAAAAGCTTCCCTGCAGCAATAAGAATTGTTTTCTTTGTCTCTTCAGCACGTTGCTCTTGTTTACTTACCATAATAAACTTTCACTCATTTCTCTCATTTGTTTTAACCGAACTAACCATCGGTTACTAACCGTTGGTTACAATATAACCGATGGTTAGTAAAAAAACAAGTGGAATATTACCATTTTCAAAAATCTTTTTATTACTATTCATTCAAAAAGCATTAAGAAAGACCTATTCACATAGGTGAAATAGGCCTTTTAATTAATGCGAAATAATTTTTGTTTCCGCTAATTGAATTTGCTGTTTTACTTGCTCAGACGATGTTCCGCCATAACTATTTCTTGCTTCCACCACATGTTTTGGCTGAAGGACTTCAAAAATATTTTCTCCAAATAATGGACTAAATGATTTGTATTCCTCTATCGTTAAATCTAGCAAATACTTTTTATGCTGTATGGCAAAGAGAACAATTTTTCCAATAATTTCGTGTGCTTGACGGAAAGGTAATCCTTTTGTAACAAGATAATCCGCAATATCTGTTGCATTTGAATAGTCTTGTGCTACAGCTGAATACATTTTCTCTTTATGAACGGTCATCGTCTCGATCATTGGTGCAAGTAGTCGAAGTGAGCCATTTAACGTTTCTACGGTATCAAGCATCCCTTCTTTGTCTTCTTGCATATCTTTATTGTAGGCTAATGGTAATCCTTTTAGAACCGTTAGCAAACCGATTAAATTTCCATAGACACGGCCAGTTTTCCCCCGCAAAAGTTCAGGAACGTCCGGATTTTTCTTCTGCGGCATAATACTAGATCCCGTACAAAAAGAATCATCGAGTTCAACAAATTGATATTCTTGGCTAGACCAAATCACTAATTCCTCGGAAATGCGAGAAATATGAGTCATCATGATTGAAGCAATGGATAAAAACTCTAATATGAAATCTCGATCACTAACTGCATCTAGACTATTCGGATAAACCGTTTCAAATCCTAATAGTTCTGCCGTACGCTCGCGGTCAATTGGAAAAGTTGTTCCCGCTAATGCACCAGCTCCAAGCGGAAGCCAATTGATTCGTTTTAAACTATCGATTAATCTTTCTTTATCTCTTTCAAACATCCAAAAATAAGCTAGTAGATGATGGGCAAAAAGAATTGGTTGAGCTCTTTGTAAATGAGTGTAGCCAGGCATAATTGTTTCAACATTTTCCTTTGCCTGTACAAGTAATGATGATTGAACACTTTTAACTAGCTCAATCAATTCCAATGTTTGTTTTCGTAAGTATAGGTGCATATCAGTTGCTACCTGATCATTTCTGCTTCTTCCTGTATGAAGCTTTCCACCGACAGGTCCGATTTCCTCAAGAAGCATCTTTTCTATATTCATATGAATATCTTCATCTTCAACAGAAAATTGAACATCTCCGTTAATGATTTTATTCTCTATCGTTTTCAAGCCTTGTTTAATTAATTCAACATCATTCATTGGGATAATCCCGCACTCACCAAGCATTTGCACATGTGCCATACTACCTTCAATGTCTTCCAATGCAAGCTTTTGGTCAAACGAAATCGATGCTGTAAACTTTTCTACCAATTCATTTGTTTCCTTTGTGAAGCGCCCGCCCCAAAGTTTTGACATGTTCTTGCCTCCAAAGTTTACTAGTTTATAATTTTATTTTAGGATTTGTTAAAACGCTGTATGGAATGTGTTCAGCTAAGTTTTACTACGTAAAAATATCGCTTCACACATACCATACAGCTGATCATATTAATACTTAGCATTAACAAAGTCTGATTTTTTTTGTGAGTGAATTTCTGAATAAACTTTCGTAGGTAATCCCCATAGTTTAATGAAACCTACTGCCGCATTGTGATCAAACATATCCCCTTTTGAGTAAGTAGCAAGTTCTTCATTATATAAGCTAAAAGGTGACTGTCGTCCGACAACTACATGTGTACCTTTAAATAATTTCACACGAACTTTTCCTGTAACAGTTTGTTGTGTTTCTTCTATAAATGCATCAATGGCTGGTTTTAATGGAGAGTACCAGAGTCCTTCATAAATAAGCTTTGCTAATTGTTGTTCGACCATTGGCTTAAATTGTGTTACTTCACGAGGAAGTGTTAAGAATTCTAGTTCTTTATGAGCATTAATTAATAAAAGCGCTGCAGGATTTTCGTAAACTTCACGTGATTTTATCCCTACTAAGCGATTTTCAATATGATCAATTCTTCCAATTCCATGTTTGCCTGCTAATTCATTTAATGATTCAATCAGCTCCACCAACTCCATTGGCTGATCATTTAGTGCAACCGGAACCCCTTTTTCGAAAGTAATTTCGATATATTCGGCTTCATTTGGTGTCTTCTCAATTGGATTGGTCCAAGCAAATGCTTCTTCAGGGGCTTCATTCCACGGGTTTTCTAATACTCCTGCTTCACATGCTCTTCCCCAAATATTAGCATCAATTGAAAATGGATTATCTAAATCAATTGGAATTGGTATTCCATTCTGCTCAGCATAGGCAATTTCTTCATCGCGTGTCATGCCCCATTCACGAACAGGTGCAACAACCTTTAATGATGGATTTAATGCTTGTATAGACACTTCAAAACGTACTTGGTCATTCCCTTTTCCAGTACATCCGTGTGCAACTGCTACCGCCCCTTCTTGTTCTGCAACTTCAACAAGAAGCTTTGAAATTAATGGTCGACTTAAAGCTGATGATAATGGGTACTTTCCTTCATACAATGTATTAGCTTTTAAGCTTGGTAAAATATATTCCTTCGCTAATAATTCTTTCCCATCAACCATCACTGCCTTGATTGCCCCAACATTGAGCGCTTTTTGGCGAATAGCTTCCAGATCCTTCCCTTCACCAACATCTATACCTAACGCAATTACATCATAACCGTATTTTTCTTGTAACCATTTAATTGAAACAGATGTATCTAGTCCACCTGAATAGGCTAAAACAATTTTTTCTTTCGTCATTTCTATCTCTCCTTTGCATAAATAATTATAAACACGTATTTTTATGCATGTCAATCAAAAAAATAAATAATCTCATGTTTCTTTAGGCTCTTTTCAAACTTGTTGTTTTTAACATCAAGTAAAAATCGGCACTAGGATTTTTACGGTTCTAATTTATCGTCCCATTGGAATTAAAGACTTATTATTTAGGGAAAAGAGCACGTAACAAAATTATTCTTGCCCTGAGAATCTATCCGAAAAACAACAGTCTATCCAAAAACAACCTTCATTTATACAAGTTCATCCCATTAATGCTTTCAAAACAGCCTTTTGGGCATGAAGACGATTTTCTGCTTCATCAAATACAACTGAATGTGTCCCATCAATTATAGATGAGGTTACTTCTTCTCCACGATGTGCTGGAAGGCAATGTAAAAAAATAAAATCTTCTTTTGCATATCTGCATAATGATTCATTTACCTGGTATTCTTGTAAATCTATCAATCTTTTTTTACCTTCTTGTTCCTGTCCCATACTAGTAAAGACGTCCGTGACCACAATATCTGCATCTTTAATCATTTTTATCGGGTCGGAATCAAGTTCAATGACTGAACCAAGCTTCTTTGCATCTGCCTTCGCCTTATTCATAATCTTTTCATTTGGTTCATATCCTTTTGGACAAGCAATGGAAATGTTCATCCCTACTTTTGCTGCACCTTCAATTAAGGAATGGCACATATTATTATTTGCATCACCAACGTAACACATTTTCAATCCTGCAAGCTTTCCTTTATGCTCATAAATCGTTAGTAAATCAGCTAACACCTGTGTAGGATGGTGAGTATCAGTTAATCCATTAATGACTGGAACAGTTGAATGCTTAGCAAATTCTTCTATGATCTCATGCTCAAAGGTTCGAATCATCAGTCCATCAACATAACGGGATAGCACTTTAGCTGTATCCTCGATTGTTTCTCCTCTTCCTAACTGGATATCTTTCGAGCTCAAAAATATTGCGTGACCTCCCAGTTGGAGCATCCCTACCTCAAAGGAAACACGGGTACGTGTGGATGATTTTTCAAATATCATTCCAAGTACTTTCCCTGGTAATATTGGTTGTGAGCTTCCTGCTTTTTGTATTTTTTTTAATTCAATTGCATCCTTTATTAAAAATAAAATCTCTTCGCTAGTCATTTCCCCTAGAGTTAAAAAATCTTTATTTCGTAGAGGTTTATTTTTATTTTCAAATTTAATTAAATTGGACATATCAATTCATCCTTCCTAATTATTTATTCATAAAGTTGTATTTGTAATCATTTAAAGATATAGCGGATATATTTTTTGTAACTGGTATAGATAAAACAGCATGAAATGTATCTAATGAAGTAAATAACGGAATATCATAGCGAAGAGTCAATTCCCTCATATAACTTCCTAGCGTTTCTTTATCCCGTCCTTTTGTCGGGATAATTATCGCTGCTGATAGAGCATCCTCTTTAAAAACATCATTCAATTTTTCGTGTACTTTATTAATACTTACTGCATTTATTCCATGATGATTTAAAAACTGAGCTGTTCCGGTAGTAGCTACAATTCTAAATGGTAATTTATTTAATTTTTTAAGAAGTTGTACAAACTCTTCCTTTTCACGATCTGCTATCGAACAAAATACTAATGAATTTTGTTCCTCTCTCTTTTTAAATTTCAATTGTTGATGCCCTAACGCTTTACTCATTGCTTCTACATACGTATTACCTAATCCAAGTACTTCACCTGTTGATTTCATCTCCGGTCCAAGAATAGGATCCATGTCTTTTAATTTACTCGATGAAAAAATGGGTGCTTTTACTGCAACATAAGCAGTCTCCGATGCTAATCCATTTTTTTTAAGCGATTTTCCTATTTGTACTGACACGCCTATGTCGATAATTGGGATACCTGTCACTTTGCTTAGAATAGGTACTGTTCTAGATGCTCGCGGATTTACCTCTAAACAATAGATTTGATTCTGATGTATAACAAACTGAATATTGGCTACTCCGACAATTCCTGCTTCTACACATATTCGTTTTGTAAAATCAACTAAGTAGTTTTGTTCTTTTTCAGACAGTGTTTTCGGTGGAAAAATACTTATACTATCTCCTGAATGTACTCCTGCTTTTTCAACATGTTCAAAAATCCCTGGGATATAAACATCATTCCCATCGCTAATACAGTCCAGTTCACACTCTAAACCAGGTAAATATTGATCGACTAATAGTGGCCATGTTCGTTCCTCTGTAAACTCTATCGTTTGTAAATAGGTTTCCAATTCCGCTGGATGGTGAATGACCGACATCGATTGTCCCCCGATTACATACGATGGTCGGACAAGTACAGGATAACCAAGTTGATTGGCTGCTATTTTTAGATCCTTCGCATTATAGGCAATTTCTCCTCTTATGTGAGGAATATTCAACTTATTAAGCAATTGATAAAATTGCTCCCGATCCTCTAACAAATCAATCGTTTCCATTGATGTACCGAACAATTTGATACCTTCATTCTTTAATTCCTGTGCTAAATTGATCGCTGTCTGCCCGCCAAATTGAATAAAAACGCCTTCTATCATTTCTTTTTCAATGATATGAAGAAGATCTTCAATGGTTAATGGTTCGAAATATAGTTTATCTGCAACCGAATAATCAGTACTAACAGTTTCAGGATTATTATTTACAACAATTGTTTCATAGCCTTGTTTTTTTAATGCCATTACCGCATGGACGCAAGCATAATCAAATTCGATTCCTTGACCTATGCGGATAGGACCAGAACCGATAATTAATACTTTTTTCCGATTAGATATTTCTACTTCATCGGTTCCTTGCCAAGTAGAATAATAGTAAGGTGTGGCTGCTTCAAATTCCCCTGCACATGTGTCCACTAATTTGTAAGCAGGAATAAGTCCCTCTGATTTTCTTTTTTCACGTATTTGTTTTTCTGAGCAGCCGATTAACGAACTAATATATTTATCACTCATATTCATAACTTTCGCTTGTTTCAATTTCGCTAATGATATATTTTGAATTCGATGCTTCTTTAAGGATTCCTCAAAAATGACCATTCTTTTTAGCTTACTTAAAAACCAATAATCTATTTTAGTTACATCATGTACTTCATGTATTTCTAATCCCTGCCTAAAACTTTCCGCTATTGCATACAACCGCAGGTCTGATGCCTCTGACAGGTGTTTGTATAATACTTCGATTGATTGATCCTTTATCATTGGATGAGACAATCCGTGAACTTTATATTCCAAAGATCTTAGCCCTTTATTCAAAGCACCTTCAAATGTTCGATCAATAGCCATCGTTTCTCCTGTTGCTTTCATTTGTGTTCCAAGATGGCGATCAGCTTCTGGAAATTTATCAAATGGAAATCGGGGTAGTTTTACTACAATATAATCAAGTGCAGGCTCAAACGAGGCAAACGTATTTCCCGTAACTGGATTGACAATCTCGTCTAAATGATAACCAACGGCACATTTCGTTGCGATTCTTGCTATTGGATAGCCTGTTGCTTTAGATGCAAGAGCAGATGAACGGCTTACTCTTGGGTTCACTTCAATAATGTAGTATTGATTCGAATATGGATCGATTGCAAATTGTATATTGCACCCACCGATAACACCTAATGCCCGAATCACCTTTAAAGAGGCATTGCGTAGGATTTGGTATTGTTCATCTGATAGTGTTTGAGAAGGTGCCACAACAATGGAGTCACCTGTATGAACACCAACAGGGTCCATATTTTCCATATTGCACACAATAATACAAGTATCATTTTCATCTCGGATCACTTCATATTCGATTTCCTTCCAGCCTTTAATACTGCGCTCCACCAGTACTTGATGAATTGGACTTAAAGATAGACCCGTTTTCAAGACGGCTTTTAATTCTTCAAGGTTTTCTGCAAATCCCCCTCCTGCTCCTCCCAATGTAAATGCAGGGCGGATAATAACTGGAAATCCGATCTGCCCGACAAATTTCAGCCCCTCATCTATTTCATGAACAATCATCGATTCTGGTATCGGTTCACCTATATTTATCATCAGTTCTCTAAATTTTTCCCGATCTTCGCCTTTTTGGATCGATTCAACTGGTGTGCCTAGCAGCTTAACATTGTATTTTTCAAGGAGGTTTGATTCATAGATTTGAACCATCATATTTAAGCCTGTTTGACCGCCTAATGTACCAATGATTCCATCTGGCTTCTCTTTTTTTAATATTTCCTCTACAACTTCGATCGTAATCGGTTCAATATAGATACGATCAGCTATATGCTCATCTGTCATAATTGTTGCAGGATTACTATTTAGTAGTACAACTTGAATTCCTTCTTCTTTGAGAGCTAAGCAACTCTGAGTTCCTGCATAATCAAATTCGGCTGCCTGCCCAATGACAATTGGACCAGATCCAATGACAAGCACTTTTTTGATGTCTTTATTGTATGGCATATTTCATTGCTCCTAAATTTTGATGTAATAGGCTCACAAATTTTTCAAAGATATATTCAGTATCTTTTGGACCTGAGTGGGCTTCAGGATGAAACTGAACAGTAAGGATTGGAAGTGTTCGATGACTTAAGCCTTCAACCGTACCATCATTGACATGCTTATAAGTTACCAAAAATTGGTTTTCATCTATTGTTTGATCAACAACCACATACCCGTGATTTTGAGAAGTAATATATACTTTTCCTGTGATAAGATCTTTGACTGGATGATTTCCACCTCGATGACCAAATGGAAGCTTTGATGTTTTCGCTCCATAAGCTAAGGCAATCAATTGATGACCTAAACAAATTCCAAGTGTAGGATATTCTTCGGTTATTTTTTTTATCTTTCCTAGTTGATCACATACTGCCATTGGATCCCCTGGTCCATTACTAATGACCACACCATCTGGATTTAATAATCGTATTTTTTCCAAAGGGTAATTAAATGGTACAACGGTTACTTTACATTTTAATTTAAGTAAGAATTGAAGAATTGATTTTTTATAACCGAAGTCCATCAGTATCACATGCGGACCAACATTTTCATGGGTAAATACCTTTTGTGTTGAAACTTGGCTAATCAAATCAATCTCCTTCTGAAAAGGAACAACTGATTCTTTCTGATCCGAGATTACCGCTTTTACTGTTCCTTTTTTACGTATTGTTTTTACCAGTTCCCTTGTGTCAACATTAGTAAGGTAAGGAATGTTATATTTATCTAAAAGGCTCTCCGCCGTTTCCACCATTTTAAAATGGTTAGGTTCTGAACAAAGATCACCAACTATGATTCCACGAACATGGATTTTTGTACTTTCATAATCATCTTGGTTTACACCATAATTCCCAATTAACGGATATGAAAAAACGACAATTTGACCTGCATAAGAAGGATCCGTCAAAATTTCCTGATAGCCTGTCATACTAGTATTAAAAACCACTTCTCCTTGAACATTCGATTGATTTCTAATTAGGGTTCCTTCAAATATTTCACCAGTTTCTAGTATTAAATAACCTTCCTTCACTACTATTTCAACTCCATTTCCTTCAATATCTTGTTGAAAAGAAAGAGAAATTGATCAATTTCTTCTTTCGTTACAGTTAAAGGAGGTAGAATCCGTACAACATTTGGACCTGCAGTTAATATAAGCAGTTTCTCTGAAAGCGCTAATTCTACGATTTTACTTGATTCACCCTCAATAACAATCCCAATTAAAAAACCTTTGCCGCGAATTTCTTTTATTATAGAAAACTTCTTTTTTAAATCTCTTAGTTGTTCCCATAAATAGTTCATTTGTTGATTGCTTTCAGGAAGAATCTTTGTTGAAATAAATTGTTCAACAGTAGCACATCCCGCTGTCGTCGCTAAAGGATTACCTCCAAATGTACTTCCATGAGAACCAGGTTGAAACGCAATCGCAACGGAATCTTTAGCGAGCATCGCCCCGATTGGGAATCCAGATCCTAGTCCTTTAGCCAATGTCATGATGTCTGGTTCAATACCATAATGTTCATAGGCAAATAACGTACCTGTTCGTCCCATACCTGTTTGAATTTCATCAACAATCAAAAGAATATTTTTCTTTTTGCAAAGAGAAGCAAGCTCCTGAATCCATTCATAATCTGCAGGTATTACCCCACCTTCTCCTTGGACTAATTCAAGCATAACTGCACAGGGATTAATGTTCTCTATTTGTTCAAGTGCGGCCATATCATTATAAACAAGATACTGAAACCCAGGCATTAATGGAGCAAACCCATCTTGAATTTTTTCCTGACCTGTTGCTGCTAAGGTAGCAAGTGTTCGACCATGAAAGGACTGTTTAAATGTGATCATTTCCGTCTTTTCTTTTTTTAAAATATTTTTCGCATAAATTCTTGCAAGCTTGATGGCAGCTTCATTTGCTTCGGCACCACTATTACAGAAAAAAACTTTGTCAAAACAACTATTATTTGTTAACATCTTGGCTAGCTTTTCTCCAGCATCAATGCGAAATAAATTTGAGCAATGCCAAAGATTTTGCAATTGATTCACTATTGCATCGTTCACCTTTTCCGGTACATGCCCTAAATTACAAGTGGCAATGCCAGAGGTAAAATCCAAGTATTGTTCCCCTTCCATATCCCATACAAAACTGCCTTTCCCCTTTACAAGTGTAAAAGGGGCTCTTTTGTATGTATTCATCAAAGAGGATGATACATCCACTAGAGTTTCGTTTAACATTTTATTCCCTCCATAAATTTCGTTCCGATTGGCTCTCCACTATTCAATTTCAAGATTGCGTTTTCTTCCAAACCATTTAAAATCGTTATTTCTTTTACCCCTGCTTGTAAGCATTCAAGTGCGGCCTGTACTTTTGGGATCATTCCCCCTGTTATGGTCTGATCCTTAATCATCGTTTCTGCATCCGGAACTTGAATACTATGAAGGACTTTCCCATCTTTCATAACACCTGAAACATTGGTTATCAGACATAATGGAGCTTGCAGTTCCTTTGCAATGGCTGCTGCTGCCATATCCCCATTAATATTCCAACGTTGACCAGATTCATCAATTGCAATTGGTGAGATAACCGGTATTAACTTCTTTTGAAATAGAGGTGTGAGAAGTTCTGTATTAACAGAAATAATCTCTCCAACAAAACCGAGCTGACTTTCGGAAGCTAATGGTTTTGCCTTAAGGAGCATTCCGTCCACTCCGCTTAAACCAATTGCTTTCCCGCCATATGCAATAATTTCTCGAACAATAGATTTATTCACCGATCCAGATAAAACCATTTCCACCACATCTAGGACTTTATCTGTTGTCACTCTCATCCCATTAATAAAACTTGTTTCAATACCTAATTTATTTAATAGATCCGAAATGTTTGGTCCTCCACCATGGACAATGATTGGATTTAAGTCGTGTTCATTCATTAGCATCACAATATTTTGAAAAAAGGAAGGTGAAATATTCTCAATTACACTTCCACCACATTTAATCACTAGATATGACAAAGAGATACACATCCTTTATGTTCAAGTCCGATATGAAGCATTTATTTTTACATAATCATATGTTAAGTCACAGCCCCAAGCCGTTGCTTTTCCATCAGCATCATATATATCTACAAAAATATGAATCGTATCATTTTGTTGTAAATAACTGGCTGCCTCCTGCTCAGAGAAAAGGTATGGCAAGCCATTATCGACAACAGTTATCGGCCCTAAATCAACTTTAATCTTCGTTGATTTCAACTCCACACCACTATAACCAATTGCTGCAACAATTCTTCCCCAGTTTGGATCTCCACCAAAAATCGCTGCCTTTACTAGATTCGAACCAATGATTGATTTAGCAATCTTTTTTGCATCTTCATTTGAAGCAGCTCCTTTTACTTGCACCTCTATAAGCTTTGTTGCTCCTTCACCATCCTGAGCAATTTGCTTTGCTAAGCTTTTAGAAACCTCGTTTACACCTTGCAGGAAAAGATCCCAATCTGGATGTTCCGGAGTTAGTTCTTCATTTTCGGCTTGACCGTTAGCTAATAAAAGAACCATATCATTTGTACTTGAGTCACCATCAACAGTAATCATATTAAAGGTTTCATCAACTACTTTTTTTAACGCCTGTTGAAGTGCTGTTTGCTGGACTTTAGCATCTGTAGTAATAAACGCTAACATCGTTGCCATATTAGGATGAATCATCCCTGATCCTTTAGCTGCTCCGCCAATCGTTATTCTTTTTCCATTAACTTCAAGTGTTACACAAGCATTTTTAGAAAATGTATCGGTCGTTAAAATCGCTTTTTCAAAATCAGATGCGTCATTTTGTTGTTGTATATCATTGATACTAGATATTCCATCTATAATTTTCTCCATTGGCAATTGATTCCCAATCACTCCAGTAGAACTTACCGCTACTAAATGTTCTTCAATACCTAATTGTTCGGAAAACATTTTTCTCATCGTATAAGCATTTGCCAGCCCCTCTTCACCAGTACAAGCATTTGCAACTCCTGAGTTAACGATAACTCCTTGAATTTTTCGATCAGTAAAAATACTATCTTGTGTTACTTTTATTGGTGGTGCTTGGAAAAGATTTGTTGTGTAAACCGCAGCTACAGATGCTGGTACAACGGAAAAAATCCAGCCTAAATCATATCTCATTCTTTTGATCCCACAGTGCAAACCACCAGCTAAAAAACCCAATGGTGTTGTAATACTTCCTTGTAAAACTTTAATACTGTTAGTTTGTTTTTCCACTTGCTCGACGGTATTCATTTTAACCCTCCATTTATGGATATATTGGGACTGTTTGTAAGCTCGTTTTTTCATCCCATCCATTGATTAGATTCATATTTTGAATGGCCTGCCCTGCCGCGCCTTTCACTAAATTATCGATCACCGAAACGATAATTAATCGATTCGTTCTCTCATCCACTACTAGACCAATATCACAGAAATTTGATCCATAAACCTCTTTCGTTGCAGGCCATACTCCCTTTGGACGAATACGGATAAAATAATCTTGTTCATATGTTGATTTGTATAAATCAATCAATTTTTCTGTTGTCACTTTTTCTGTTAATTGGCAGTAAGTCGTACACATAATTCCTCTTGTCATTGGAACTAAATGTGTCGTAAATGAAATGTTTGTATTCTCTCCACTGATTTCATTGATGACCTGCTCTATTTCAGGGGTGTGCTGATGTTCTGCAAGCTTGTATGCTTTAACATTTTCATTGATTTCAGCATAAGCATTTCCTAGAGACAGGTTTCTTCCAGCACCTGAAACACCTGATTTCCCATCTATAATGATGCTATTTGGGTCAATCATTTTTGCTTTTAATACGGGTATTAATCCGAGCAAAGCAGCTGTCGGGTAGCATCCCGGATTTGAAATTAATTTTGCTTCCGGTATTTTTTCACGAAAGACTTCAGACAATCCGTAGACTGCCGATTGCAAATAAGCTGTTGTCCCATGAGTTTGTTTATACCATTTTTCATATTCACCCTTATTTTTCAATCGAAAATCACCCGATAAATCGATACATGTAATGCCCTGCTCAAGAAACTGAGGGATCACTTCTTTTGACACTCCAGATGGAGTTGCAAAAAATAACAAATCTACATTACTAGCAATCTCTGGAACATTCATCGCTTCAAGATTCATATCATAAACGTTGTTTAAATGGGGGTAGATATGAGTGATTGAATTCCCTTGAGTTGAATGGGAAACAATTTTTTTAATCTTTACAAATGGATGGTGTTGTAAAAGCCTAAGAAGTTCTACCCCACCATAACCATTAGCCCCGACAATTCCTATATTCAAAATTATCGCCTCCTACCGGTTTGAATTATTATAACAACCAATGAATAACTATACAATAAAAATTATAAAAATAATAAAAATGACCTATTTTTTTAATGACCATGCTGTTAGTTTCTTAATTTGTTTGAATAAAAATTCATTTCTTCTCTAAAATTAACTTTTAATGAATGCTAACACATATTATCGGGACTCAATTTTCATTTTCTCATCAAATTATTATGTTTTTCTCATTCTCTTTTAGGGCTCGTTACTTAAAATGAAAGATGGCAACTACACCTCCGATTTTGAATACAAAAAAACTCCGACATGTAAATGATGTCGGAGTTTTTCTTATTGTCTAGTTTTAGCGCCCAGCCCCTCGAGGTCGAATAACCCTCTGCAAGAAAAGTCAAAGGACGGTCTTGTTTTGTAGATGGTAGCTTACCTAAGCACTTGCACTTTACTTATTTCAAAAATAAGTTTCTTTCATATTTGGTTTAAATATTTCGTACCCGTTTTTCCCTCGTTCTTTTACATAATACATGGCTATGTCTGCATTTTTCATGAGTGTATCCGCATCCAGTGCATCCTCAGGATAAATACTAATTCCTATACTAGGTGTAATAATAACGGTATTTCCTTTTATGTTTAATGGTTCGTTAAATTTTTTAAGGATTTTCTTTGCAAATAATTCCGCCTCTAGTGTGTGACTATCCGGCAAAATAATTGTAAATTCATCTCCGCCGATTCGATAAACCAAATAGCCCCGTTCTTCTTCCCGAATACAAGATTCTAATTGATATGCAACAAGTGATAACAAAGTATCACCAGCAGAATGACTCATTGTATCATTAATGTATTTAAAACGGTCAAGGTCTAAAAATAGAACAGCTAAATAATTGTTATCTTGCTCAGCTTTCCTTGTAAGATCCTTTAAATCCTTCATAAACATTCTTCTGTTTGGTAAACCAGTTAATGTATCATGATAGGCTAAATATTTCATTTCTTCCTCTTGTTTTTTTCGAATCGTAATATCTATTGAAACTCCTAAAACGATTTTTTCATTATTAGAAGTATGAATTGGAATCTTTACTGTTTGCAGCCACTTTTTATTTCCTTGTTTATCAAAAGTAATTTCTTCAGGTATAAACTGTTCTTTCGTTATCTTTACATCATTCACATTTTCTTGTTTAAAACCTCTTCTATCGTTAGAAGAAAGAATTTCTTTTGATTTTCCTTCCATCTCTAAAGGTGTCATACCATAAAATTCAGCAAATGCTTTATTTACTAAAGTAAACTCTCTTTTTTGATTGATTGCATAAATAAAGCTTGGATTCATGTCAATGATAGTCCGTAAAAAATCCTGCTGCCTTTTCAGTTCTGAATTCATAACTTTAATTTTCTTTTGATGAATTCTTATTATAGTAATAAATATAGAAGTTGCAAATACGATAACAGCAATACTACTCGCCAATAATTTACTTTGAGGGAAAATATTAAAGAAACCAATAGTATAACCGATTGTTGTAGCAAATAAAAATTGCCTTAAATAAGATCTCATCTCTTTATCAGTAATTTTTTTTGACAAGAGGAAGCTAATAAACAGACAAGTAAACATAATGATTAACATGGAAAGGTAAAATCCACTTCCATATCCGCCAATTGGGAATAAAAAAGAATATCCTTCGAACCCATTCATCATTTCAAGCCTATCAATTCCATACCGAGTCATCCCAATAAGAAATACTATAGCGCCCCAGGCAAACAAAAGGATGATCATAAATTTATTTAAAACATACCTCCATAAGCTTTTTCTTATATCAGGTACTAATTCTGTTAGAACAAGATAGGATATATATAATAAATTGGGTGCCAAAAAAATAGATCCACTTCGAAATAATCGAAATAGAAAATCAATGGTTTCAATGTTTAATATTTTATGTGCATATAGCACTGCTACATCCAATTGCCATAAAATAATATTGACAAGGAACATGAACAATGCGATTGATATTCTAGATTTTTTTAATAAAAATAGCCCCAGTATTCCTATAATTAGTGGAAAACAGGCAAATAAAGTCATCATTATAAACATTTTTATATCACACCTATTTATGATATTGAGAAATAAGAAGGCTTCTTAGATGTCAGAAATCGGGGTGGGATGGTAGAAATCAGCGAGTTTGCCGATTTAATATTTTCGTATGCTATTTTTAAGCGGATCCCACTTAACAAAATTCTTATAATATAAAAAAACATCCAATAATACATTATATTAGTAAATTATTAGAATTTCTATTGGTAATTTATCCCTCCACATCAACTTTTAATAGAGAAGAAATTTAAAAACTGAATAACAAAAAGGGGCTAACCCAATATTCAAATCACTCTGGGTTAGCCTCCACTTTTATTTATGTTTCTTCTAAGTCTGCAATTGAAACTTGAGATCGTTCCTCAAGCGGTCCTCTTAAATGAACCGTGGCCAATTTTTCATCTTCATTTAGTTCATCAATCCAAACAGAAGCACCATGGTATTTGACTTCGATATCCGCTGATGATGAAAGTATTTGTTTTACTCTTCTTGCTTCCACATTTGATTCCTCCATAATTTTTGATCGGTTTAGTTTATGGAAGAAAGAAGATTTTATTCAATTGAAAAGCGACTTGTAAATCTAATTAGAGAAAAAAATTAAAGATAGATTTTCATAAATGTGACAATTTTGTTTCTCATTAATTTATCATCTTTTTTTCATGCTTTTTTATAGTTTTTATATTAATGTAAAAGAGCTAGGTTATCCTAGTTTCACCCCTTTTAATATATATCTTTTTGTTCCGGCAAGCGATTGTCGGAATTTTTTATTTAATGGCTTTGTTAATGATAAATATAGTATGGTCTTCTTTATTGAACTTACTTTTATTTTACATAAAGTTACCGTTCTATGCATGAAGGTTTCGATTCATAATTATGATATTAAAGATATCTTTAACCCTATTAGCATTGAACAATAATTTAAATCATCTAAACAATTTGTGACAATATTGTTTCTCATTATTTTATAATCTAGCTTTCATTTTGATTTAGTATTCAAGTTATATGATATAGACAGTTGCAAGAGTAGTGCAGCAAGAACTTAATTAACTAGACTCCCCCCAAAAAAAGTCTAGTTCCCCCCCTTTTATATACCGGCCATTTGGCCGGGTTTTTATTTTATATGATGTTGAACCTCATTAGAAACATTAGGTTATTCCATTTTTTTCACTTCTCAAAATCCATTAATATTATCCGGAATTTTCTGATATGATATTGTATAGTAAGACCAAAAATTAATTTAATTATTTTAAATTTACTTAATCACATCGTTTTTTGAGGAGGAACTATGACAATAATCGATATTTCACAACCGTTAACGAATTCAATTGCTGTATGGCCTGGTGATACCCCATTTACCTATGAAGTTGCTGTAACAAAGGAGCATAGTGGATCCGTAAATATTGGGAAAGTTATAATGAGCACACATACAGGGACACATATTGATACACCGTTCCATTTCGATAATGAAGGAAGAAAAATCAAGGATCTTAATTTATCAGTATATGTAGGACTCGCACGCGTTATAGATGTTTCGCAATTAAATAGTATTGGTGCTGCAGAACTTGAAAAGTTTAGTTTAGGAAACGAAGCACGCCTTTTATTGAAAACGGATACATCACTGGATTCCAACGTGTTTCCAACAACTATTCCAACTATACGACCAGACATAGCTCCATTCTTAAAGGAAAAAGGAATTCAGTTAATTGGTGTAGACTTCCCTTCAGTTGATCCACTAGACAGTAAAACACTCGATTCACATCATTCTTTATTTGATAATGGTGTACATATTCTTGAAAATATTGTTCTTCGTGATGTTCCTCCTGGATGTTACGAGCTTATTGCACTTCCATTATCTATTCAAGAAGCTGACGGAAGTCCAGTACGTGCTATTTTACGAACTTTATAGGAGGAATCATATGTCTAAAGAAAATGAAATATATACAGATTTTATTAACCGAATGACTTATGGTGAATATTTACAATTAGATTCACTATTAGCAAGTCAAAAAAGTTTGTCTAATCATCATGACGAAATGCTGTTTATTATCATCCATCATGTTAGTGAACTATGGATGAAGTTAATTTTACATGAGCTTACAGCTGCTATTGATTCCATAAAAAATGGAAACCTAGCAACTGCCTTTAAAATGCTTGCAAGGGTATCTAAAATCCAAACTCAAATTATTCAAGCATGGGATGTTCTATCTACTTTAACACCTTCAGAATATATAGAATTCCGTGATAAACTAGGGCAAGCATCTGGTTTTCAATCCTATCAGTATCGTTTAATCGAATTTGCACTCGGCTACAAAACCCGCCATATACTAGAAATCTATAAAAAGGATGAAAATTTATACAAACAGCTTGATTCAGCACTCAAAGCACCAAGCTTATATGATGTTGCGATTGAAGCTCTTTCTGAAAAAGGATTGTATATTGACGCACAAATTCTAAATAGGGATCTTACCAAACCGTATGTTGCGAATTTAAGTGTCGAGCTTGCCTGGCTAGAAGTCTATAAAAATGTTGATCATTATTGGGATTTGTATCAACTTGCGGAAAAGCTGGTGGATATTGAAGACTGGCTGCAGCAATGGAGATTTCGACATATGAAAACAGTCGAACGGATTATTGGTCATAAAAAGGGAACTGGCGGTTCAGCGGGAGTAACCTATTTAAAAAAGGTCCTTGAACACCGATTTTTCCCTGAATTATGGGAAATCCGCACAAAGCTTTAAGCTTTTAATCCTTTAAACTCTTTCAAGCTGCTAAACATATAATATTAGTGTTTTGTATAACTTGAAGGAGGGGATTTTTTGGGTTTATCTTATCAAGATGCACTTGCTTATTACGGGGTAGGTGGAGCTCATCCAGGTGGTTTATCGTTAACGAAACAAATATTGAAGTTCGAAAAAATTAATCCATCTACTAAAATATTAGATGCAGGCTGTGGAACAGGACAAACAGCTGCCTATCTTGAAGAAACTTACAAATGTGATGTCACTGTGCTTGACTCACATCCAATTATGTTAGAAAAAGCGAAACAGCGATTTAAGTATGCCCACTTGCCCATCAAGGTACTTAGAGGTAGTGTTGAAGACCTGCCTTTTGCTGATGATTCATTTGATTTGATAATCTCTGAATCGGTCATTGCTTTTACAAATATAAATAAAACTTTATCGGAGTATTTTAGAGTTTTAAAAAAAGAAGGCATTTTAATAAATATAGATATGACCGCAGAGATTCCTCTAACACATTCGGATTCACTGCTCTTTTCTGAAGTATATGGTATTTCTAAACTAAATACAGAGGAAGAATGGCTGTCTGCCTTACATTCAGCGGGTTTTCGTAAAGTGGATATTTTATCGACTGATACAATCTTTTCCCATCTACAAAAAAATATCGATCAACCAGAGTTTAATTTATCAGATTCTATTGATCCACAACTGATGGATATTATGTTAAAACATCAAGATATTACAACAAAATTTTCAAAAAAAATCGGCTATCGGGTATTCAGATCTACACGATAAATATTACAAAGATAAGTGACGTGTGAATTAATTATTTCACACGTTATTAATTTTTATAAAAATATAAATAATGGGAAATATCATAATTAGTCAGATTAATAGAAATTTAGACAAAAACCACATTGACTAGATATATATTGAGGATCAATAATGAAGATTTAAATAGTATACCATATTCTTTTTAGCGCTAACTTACAGAAAATAAAAATTTTAGTGAGTTTTGTCACAAATTGAATTATAATGAAAAAGGGCTCATTAGGTGGGATAATATTCCTTTATAAAAATAAATTGTTTTAGGAGGGGGTCCTATTTGCGTATAGTAAGGAAAGTATTTTCTCAACTCTTGCTTTGGTTCATCACTTTTACCCTGCTTGTCATATTGATGTTATTGCCACGTGATGTGGAATACGAGAGTGGAGAGGCTGGGAACTTCATCGATGCTCACTATGTTTATTCAATTGATAAACATGCCCAGCATATTAAAGAATTCTTTAACTATATCAGTCATACGCCAGGTCTAGGTGATTATAGAGACAATATCACAAACCTGGAACATATTACAAAAAATATAAAGAAAAGTCTCTGGGTAATTATTCCTGCATTAATCATTGCTATGTTAGCAGGAATTGCAAAAGGAATTTTTGACTACTGGTCTAAGGACAAAAAAGTAAAATTTATCGGAAAAGGATCAACATGGTTATTTCTTTCAGTGCCCGATCTTTTTATCATTATCATTTTACAACTTAGTATTTTAGCTTTACATGAAAGCGGTTGGATTCCACATATATCTATATACGGCTCTGACTCAATCGATAACTTTATCATTTGTATACTTTTTTTAAGCATATATCCATTCTTCTATGTTGCTAATATTACATATACATGTATTAAGGAAGAAGAAGGCAATGATTATATCCGAACGGCTAAATCAAAAGGAATTAGTTCCTTTAATATTTTATATAAACATATTCTTAAAAATAGTTTACCATCAATATTGAGCCATACGAACACAATCATTCTGTATGTTTTATCTAATTTATTTATCGTAGAAAGGCTTACCGATTTCCGAGGAGCGGCTTATTATTTCTGGGATAGCATTCCTAGTACTGCTGGGTTTGCTGTTGGACAGAAATTTGTCTTTTTCCCTGTCGATACGGTTGGGTTCATTTTTTATTTTACATTGATTATCTTTTTTGCAAATACGATCAGTAATATTGTAAAAGTTATGGTCAGTCCCACCAGAAAGGCAGGTGCTAATACATGAAAAATTGGTCTTTACTTATAGGAAGCATCCTTTTTAGTATGATTATCTTTTTAGGACTTGCTGCACCGCACTTACCTTTTGTTGATTCAAAGCTAACCCAGCATTTGCTTAGTCAAGACGATAATGGTAGACCGATTGTACCTGCTTTTGCACCTTCAGAGGATTTCCCTTTAGGATCGAATTATCAAGGTGTTGATCTATTAAGTCTTCTTTTAATGGGTACGAATGAAACACTGATTATAATATTTTCAATAGCGATACTAAGATATGCACTTGCTATTCCATTAGGTATAGGAGCATATTATTTTCAATTGATTCGAGCTATTTTATCCGGATGGAATCAGCTGTTCTCTTATTTACCGCCAATCTTCTTTGTTGGTATGATGGTTGGGATTCCGTTTATTATGTTTTCAAAATTCCATGCATTATGGATGATATTCCTTATTGCGATTATAGAAGTAGGACGAGTTGCAGATATTTTCTTAAAAAATATGGAATCTACTAGTGAGAAACCATTTGTTGAGTCAGGGATTGTTGCCGGCTGTACTCGAATGACAATGTTTAGAAAATATTTATGGCCGCATCTCCAGCCACATATATTTACGAACTTTTTTAACGACCTAGGAAGAATATTATTTTTAATCGCCCAACTAGGTGTCTTTTCTATTTTTATTAGCCATGAATTTATCACTAATTTAGATCGCGGGTATGATACAGTGAATTCATCAATTGCTTGGCCGACACATTTGGCAAGTATTATTCGAAATATTTGGGGACAATCATGGATCCCTATTTCAGGGATAACAATTATTACGATTACTCTGTTTTCCTTACATCTGATTGCAAATGGTTTAGAAAGGTATTTTCAGAGAAAAACCAATAAATCTGAAGGTGTAGGAATCTAATCAATGAAAAAAATCCCCCTTCTTGTTCTTAAGGGGGATTTTCATTATAAGTGTGGTTGACTCCTAAACCATTTTCTAATAAACAATACGTTCATAAAAACAGAAGCAATTGTAATAAGTAAAAAAAGGAACCCAGTTACAACATATCCCATTTTAAAAGCTACGATTGTAAATCCAGCGATTGCAAGAGTGATGATCCATCCAAAAAATATTGTTGCAAAATAATAGCTTTTTTCCATTTTCCCTCCACCAGTTACGAGTATTCAATTAATGAACTCATTATAACATGATTGGAAGTGAATCCTAAAAATATAACGCACCAATAGCTCCCGCGTACTGACCAGATGTTAAAAATAATGTTTCTAAACCAAGCATTTTCTGATATTTATGTATTGCTTGTTTTAAGGGGGTATTTCTAGCTAGTGCACCACCTACATATACTACATTTTGAATTTGGTGCTGTGTGGCTGCATTAGATACTAGCAAACATAATGTCTCCGCAATCATATTGACTAAAGCTGCCATTGCATCCTGCTTATTATAGTTTATCTTGGTTGTAACCTTACCGAAGTTCGCTGCTGTTAAATCATTACCTATTGCTGATAGTCCTTGAGTATAGATATCTGATACAACTAAATCAATAGATAACCTGTCACCAGCATTTGCCATATCTATTAATTTATCATAGTCATTTTCACCTGAAATAATCCCGCCAAGCCCTAAAAAGGTGCCGCCGCCTAGCCCAGTCCCCAGCAATCTTGATGGTTGATTGTCTTCAATTAATAATATTGATGTTCCTGTTCCGACAGAGACAATCAAGTATCTCTCTATTGTTTTATTATGTTCTTTATTTAATAAAAAAGAAGTCCCTTTACTTGTAGCATCGAACTCGGAAATAGATGTTGCTCCACTTAATAATGATTGAATTTCTCCTGCTTTTCCTCCAGTCACATTTTTTTTCGCATTTGGAGCAAGTAGATTTATCCAAGTAATTGCGTCTTTCATTTTTTTAGTTAAAAATGATTTTGTATGAAGACGTTGATTTTCCTCATAAGCTATTTTAAAAAATGTGCCACCAGCATCGATCCCCAATTTATCAACCAAGCGTCCCATCCCTTTCTTAAAGTTGAAATATATCACAAATTGCTCCCCTTTATTTTTTCAGCTTTTTCGGCTTTATTAAGGAAAGCAAGAGCCAGTTAAGTGTATATATGATGACAAATGATATCACATAATAAATTAATCCCGGAACAATATAATATGTAATTTGTTGATTGGACCGGATCCACCAGATCGATCCAATCAAATGTATGGTCAAATTAATCAAGGCGCCTTCTCGTAATGGCCGTTTATAAATTTCAAACCTTCTTATACGAAACAATCCCCAACCTAAAGATAGAAAAAGGGCTGCAGATACAAAGCTAAAATAAATGATCATAGCAATTCCTCCCCCTACAATATATGTAGGGGAATACGGAACATTACTTTTATTGCTTTTCTTAATTTATGGCTTTGTTTATAGTTAACCACCTGTAGGGTATGTGTGAAGCGATTTCTTTACGTAGTAAAACTAGCTGAACACTTACCCTAAATGGTTTACACAACAATATTGTTTTACAAAATCTAGTTTATAAACTGGAACTCTGTCCTGCTTCCATTTTGGCTTGCGAATACTTCAAGACGGACATCGATTCTTTCCTTTAATTCAGGTACATGTGAAATGATCCCTACTAGTCTTCCACTATTTTGTATATCTATTAATGCTTCAATCGCTTGATCCAATGACTCTGGATCAAGTGTTCCAAAACCTTCATCTATGAACATTGTTTCAAGAGATACACCACCAGCATATTGTTGGACAACTTCAGCAAGACCTAATGCAAGTGAAAGTGCCGCTTTAAAACTTTCCCCACCTGATAATGTTTTCACATGGCGCTCTTGTCCTGTATACTGATCAAAAATTAATAACTCCAAACCACTTTGAACATTTCCTTTCGATCTGTCCGTTTTCCTAAGTAAATGATACCGTCCACTAGTCATCCTTGTTAAGCGAATATTAGCGACACGAAGAATATCATCAAGGAAAGCTGCCAGAACATATCGTTCAAAGGTTATTCTATAGGTGTTTTGACCTCTGGCAACATTTGATAGATGACCAATTAATTTATATTGCTCCTCAGCCTCCTTAATTGAATTATTTATCATTATGACTTTATTGTTAATTTCTTCGTTATGATGAATATTCAAAAGTATATTTGTATGCTCACTAGTAAGCTTGGTATGGAGATTTTCAAAGTCTATAAATCGATTATGGAGACTTTCTATATTTGGTTTTTCGACATTCTCAAGACGTTCGACCATTTCTAGTAAACGATCTGAAACAGAGCGGTAGTCTTCACGGTATGTTTGCACCCGTTGTTCAAGCTGTTTAATCGATTCACGCTCCCTTTTCGCCAATACGAATTGCTTATATCCACTAAAGCCTTCTTCATTCAACATTTTTAAAAATATTTCGCGTTCTTCTTTTAATGACTGGTCTGATTTTTCTAATAAGTCCTTAAGCTGTTCATTGGTTGCACGAGCACCTGATAATTGTTCTTTCTGTTGATGAACTTGATTTTTGGCAGTTTCAAAGGCTTGGATCATCTGTTCCTTTTGTGTTATTAAGAGATTAACTTTTTTATCGTAGTCTTCCTTCCTCTTAATATCTTCAGGAATATTTTTTAATGAGCTTTGTATAGCAGTTTTCTTCTCTGTATAAATTTGACTTATATCTTTTTCATTAAGTAATAATGTTTCAATTGTTTTTCTTTCTATATCAATCTTCTCTTCTAGATCATTAATTTCATTTCCGGTTTGCAATAATTGTTTAATTTTTATCTTTTGTTCATTAATCATTTTATTTTTCAAGCGCTGTTTTTCTTGAAATAACTGTAATGTTTCAGAAACTGTTTGAAGTGTTAAATTTGGGATAGATGATAAAAGCTCGAGCCTATTCTCTTCAATTGCTTCCTTTATATGTGATTGACTTGATTTTATTTCTAGCCAGCTTGTTTCAGATGTAATTCTCTCTCCTTCCAACTGTTCCACTGCAGTTCTTGCACTCTTAAGATCACTTTCTGTTGGGATGTCCTCGTGATTACTGGATAAATGAGGATGATGAGTTGAACCACAGACTGGGCAAGGAGTATCAGGTTCAAGACTTTGCGCTAAAAGAGAAGCTTGGCCTTTTTGCCAACTGTACTCTAACGAGTAAAGAGTTGCCTTAGCATCCTTTAATCTCATTTTCATATTCTCATATTCATTTGTTTTATCGATCAATATTTTTCCGGATACTTTCTCTTTTTGTAAAAGAGCTTCAAGTCTGCTTAATTTTTGGATATGATTCGAAATAATATCCAGCTCTTTTTCATTTTCTAGAGAATTTACTCTTAATTCCTCCAGCATCTTCTGTTCGATTCTTTTCGTAGATAGTTTATCTTCCATCGTTTTGATATTCTGTTTCGAAAAATCAATTTTTGATTCGATCGTTTTTAACTCTCTTTCAAGCTTTTGAAGCTCTTGTTGGCGTTCAGAAAATGAATATACTTCTTCTTTCAAGTTGGTAAGTTTGAGATATTCTGCAGCTAATCGTTCCCGTTCGCTTGCTTTATCCTCTTCTTCTAATAATCTTTTCTCTGCTATTTCTAATGCTGAATTAACAGCCTTCAGTTGTTCCGTAGATTTTAAAAAATCCTGATAATATGAATCATATTCTTTCTTTAAGCGATGACAAAGAAGATCCTGTTGTTCGAGTCTAGAAGCTTTGTAGGCGTCATCAATTTCCTTTTTCATTTGGTCGAAGAATTCTTTTTGGGACAAAAGATCTTCTTTCTGTATTTTCAACTTTTCTTTTTTTTCAAATTGAACTAAAAGTGCTTCCGCCTCATCGAACTTTCTTTTCGCTTCATCTCTATTTTTCTTTGTTTGTTCGATTTTTGTTTGAAGTTCCATCGCATTCTTTTTCATACGTAACACTTCATCAGACAATAATGTAATTGCTTTTACATCATTGATGATTTCTTCCTGAATGGCTTCCTTCAATTCCTCATTATCGTTATAATGAATGGATTTCAGCGCAAGTGATCGTTCGTCAATCTTTGATTCTACGTATTGTTTTAATGAAGTTGCTTCTTCTTTTAAATGCTCTTCAATTCGTTTATATAGTTCCGTATGAAATAATCTTTGTAAGATCACTTCTTTATCCTTACTGTCTGAGGTTAAAAGTTTACGAAATTCTCCTTGTGGAATCATTAAAATTTGGCGAAATTGATTGGCATCTAATTGAATAATCTCCTTGATTTTCTCATCTGCTTCACGCACATTGGAAGCGATGATTTGCTTATTTCCATCTTCATCTAGTATATAAAGTTCTGCCTTTGCTCCAACTGTAGTATATCCATCACCACGTGCTTTACGTTTTTCTTGCTGTGGCGAGCGCCAAATATAATAGGTTTTATTTTTGAGTGAAAATAATAAGGAAACCTCCGTCAAAACTTCATCATTGGCAAATTGACTACGGAGATCACTCCCATTCCGATCTTCTCCACTGGCTTTTCCATATATAGCAAAACTAATTCCATCAAAAATAGTTGTTTTTCCAGACCCGGTTTTCCCTGAAATAACAAACATTGTCCGATTACCGAGTGAAGTAAAATCAATTACCTCCTTTTCTGCATATGGACCAAATGCCTGCATCATTAATTTTAATGGTTTCATAGATTTCCAGTTTCCCCTTTCACATGATCAATAATGCTAGTCATTAAGTCTCTTTTTTCTTGACTAAATTCAGAAGTGGTAATCTCATGATAAAATTCTTCAAATAATGCCAGCTCGGTTTTTGATTGCTTTTGCATGGTTGTTAAAGAGGTTTTTTCTTTCATATCTTTCCTATCAATCTTCTTTTCTAAATGAAGAATATTTGGATATACTTGTCTCAGCTTATTAATCGGATCTAAAATAGCTCCCTCGTCGTGTAAGACAACTTTTAAATAATCATCTGTTTTTTGCTTTGAATAAAATGCTGGATCTAACAATTCTTCAAGATACCCTGTTATTTCTCTCATATCCTGTTTAGGAGTTAAAGATCTTTCTTCAATTGTTAGTTCACCGTTTGGCTCAATATTAACAATTGAAACCGTTTTTCGTTGGTTCACTTCAGAGAAAGAGTACTTTAATAATGACCCGGAATATTTTATCGTTTGATGCTTAATTGCATCAGGGCTGTGTAGATGTCCTAAGGCAGTATAGGAAAATGGTTGAAAGCAGTCCATTGACACACATCCGGACCCTCCTACGGAAAGGATTCGTTCAGAATCGCTTGTCTTTCCTCCAATAACAAAAGCATGTCCAATAAAAACATTTGGTTCATTTGGATTAATTGTTTTCTCGATTGAACCGACTAATGATTTCATCGCATCTTCATGTGAGTGAATCGATTGATCATCTAGCAATTCACGAACAATTCCTGGCTCTGCATATGGAACAAGATAAAAATTCACGCCACCAAGCTGTACGGGTGTCATCTCCCTTGATAATCTCCCTTGCATATAAAAATGACTTTGTCGATACCAAGACGAACCAAATGATAGTCTTTCAGCACTATCATGATTTCCTGATATTGCTAAAATCGGTGTTTTTAACTCTACATTGATCTTAAATAGTATTTCATCTAATAAATTCACAGCTTCAGTAGGAGGAACAGATCTGTCATATAAATCTCCTGCTATCACGACCGCATCTGGCTTCTCCTCTTCCACTAGCTGTACAAACTGATTAAGAACTACTCGCTGTTCTTCTGTCATATAAATTCCGTGCACTAGCTTTCCTAAGTGCCAATCAGCTGTATGTATAAATTTCAAAAGAATCACCTCACGCACAATATATTTATCTTTTCTTATTATATCAAAATGGCATCGATTAATCTTAGGGGAAATAAAACGGCATCTAACTTCTTCAATTTCTTAAAACTTATATTCAAAAGTATATTTTTCAACAGCTTTAGTATTTCTCTTGTCACTCCATTTCCAAATTGTCTATAATAGAAAAAGATATGTATTAGTAGAGGTGAGACTATGCTAGGTGGCTGGTTTTTATGGTTTATATTATTTTGGGTAGTTGTCCTGATTAGTTTATTTGCTATTGGCGGTTTCTTCATGTTTCGGAAGTTTTTAAAAAGACTCCCAAAGGAAGATGGAAAATCAATTTTGGATTGGGAAGAGCATTACGTAAATGAAACTCGGGATCTTTGGACACCCGATCAGAAAGCCCTTTTAGAAGAATTAGTAAGTCCAGTTCCAGAGTTATTTAGAGATGTTGCTAGACAAAAAATTGCAGGAAAAATAGGTGAAATTGCAATAGAGGATCATGCTGAAAAGATAAATCGAGAACATGTTATTCGAGGCTATATACTAGCCACACCGAAGAGGGATCATAAATTTTTAAGAAAAAAACTGCAGCAAATGAAAATTGATGCAACACCCTATGAACATCTATTTTAAAATTCACATCGTATATAAATAATTGGAATCTTTTAAAAAACCGCTAATAGCGGTTTTTTTATTTTAACCGCATGAAAGATTCCAACAATTCTAAACTACCAGTATATTGTTCGTAATTTATATGATATAATTTCCAATAGATACAGATAAAGGGGGTATTCACATGCAAAGAGATGAAAGTCAAAGATTTACTATCCTTCTCTCATCAGGTATTATTTGTATTTTGGCTTCATTTGTTTTACCGTTGTTTCTTGGAAGTATTATAAGAGATGCATTTTTCAAACCGAAAGGTGCTTTCGCCTTTAGCTCAGATTCAGCATCATACTTTATATTTGCTGGAGCATTCATCCTAATAGGTATTCTATTAATATTACTCGCCATCGATGCTATTAAACTGAAAATCCGCATAATAATTTCTTCAATATTGATTGTTATTTCAGCTATAATGCTCACTCTCAGTATTGATAATTATTACTATGGAACTGAAAAGGGGTTTTATGCTAATCCTCTCAACTCGCTTGGGACGACTGAAATTCTTTGGAAAGACATATCTGAAATGGAGCAAATATACGTAAAAGTAAATGATAATCAAGAGCCTAGAAAACTTATTTTTAAACTTCATGATGGAAGCCAAGTCGAAATAAATTATAATCAATACTTATATGATGCTCGTAATATGATTGAAGCTTATGTTAAAGGGTATGGTGGAAAATCAATAATTACCGAAAAAGAAGAGAATGAATCTGAATAGAAGAAAGACAAAAAGCGAAACCATCAATAGTTTCGCTTTTTATTATTCATTAACTAGAAAAAATATGCTACTAAACCCCTTTTGTTTGCATATTGTTTTCTAGTTCTTTATATAGCTTTCGATATTGAATATACATTGCAATACGCCAAGGGACAATCATTCCGAAGGCTAATAGATAGAACATTCCACTCAACTGGCCAACATCTATTTCGGCACTTAAAATTAACTTTGCAACTAATCTAATCAGCAGTAAACCAATTAATATAAAGCCAAATGCTTTAGACCTTTTCAAGAAAATATCATTTTCTCTGATTTCAAATCTTGATGTTTTAACTAAAACAATACTAAATAACATTCCCACTAAAACAGCCTCTAAAATCTCAGTTAAATTAACTCGAAAAAAAGGTTCGATAAACATCAACATTCCAGTACTCATAAATATCGGTGGCAATATTATTTTTTTTGCTGATGCTGGTTTATGCGATGCTTTCATCCGAACAAATATAACCAATAAACCCATACACAATGCTAAAACGGATGAAACAATAATTTCGAGCATAGTGATCAACCTCTTTTACTTTGATGTTTAAATAGTCTTAAGTATTTTATTGCAAACAATATTATAACGGATTTTTAATAAAAACAAAAATCTTTTATGAAAAGTGGAAAGTTCCTTGTTTATCGATGTACTTCCTTTCAAGACAGTGACTTCTCTTAAGGTGAAATTATGAAATACGATAAGGGATTGGCACTGGTACTAGAAATGAATGAAAAGAAAACCATTCGAAAATACCGAATGGCTCTACTTCAATACTCGTTCAATTGCTTCATTTACATGGTTTTCATTAAATGGTTTCACAATATAGTCTTTCGCACCTGCTTCTATTCCGCTCATAACCATTTTTTGCTGTCCCATTGAAGAGCATATAATAATTTTGGCATCAGGAAATTCACTAGTTATATGTTTTACAGCTTCGAGACCTGTCATTTCAGGCATAGTAATATCCATGGTTACAATTTCGGGATTTAGCTCTCGATACTTTTCTACCGCTTCACGACCATTTTCCGCTTCTCCAATTACTTCATGATTTGCTTTCTCTAACATCTTGGTTAATGTCATTCTCATAAATTTAGCATCATCTACTACTAAAACTTTAGCCAAACATATTCCCCCTCAGGTCCCATCCGTTACCTAGTCATACTTCTGTGGTTATAAGAACGTATATAATAAATATACCAAATATTTTCAAAACTACGCAATTCATTCTAGCAATAATTTCGAGTAAAGGATGAACGATTAAAAGCCTCGGAATCCACCGAAAAGCGCGGACATATAGCTCGTTAACATTGTCATCCAGTTAAAAAATAGAAAGATCCCCATAACAATCATGATGTATCCACCTATTTTCACAATTCTAGCACTGTGTTTGCGAATCCATTGAAGCTTTCCGATGAAAAATGATAGTACAAAAAATGGAATCGCGAACCCTAATACATAAGCAATCATATATGGGACTGCAGAGCCTGGATTAGATGTACCTAACGATATTACTGCACCTAATATTGGACCTGTACATGGTGTCCATCCAGCTGCAAATGCGAGTCCGATCAATACAGAACCAAAGTAACCTGTCGGCCGATTTTTAAATTGAAAGCGGTGCTCTTTCATTAAAAATTCAGGTTTCAAGAAACCAACAATGATAAACCCAAACGCTACAATAATAATAGCGCCAATCTGCCTAATTAAATCCTGGTAGTTTTTAAAAAAGTTACCTATAAAGGATGTACCGAAACCAAGCATAATAAATACAACAGAAAATCCAATAATAAAACATAATGTATGTATGAGACTTCTCTTCTGAAGCATCGCATTTTCATTTTTTAATTCATTAACAGACATCCCGGTAATATAAGAAATAAATGCCGGATAAAGCGGTAAGCAACAAGGGGAAATAAAACTTAGAAATCCCGCACCGAGTGCTAGAAATAAATTTAAATCAACTTCACCCATTCATAAACAACTCCTGATCTATTTTTATCCATTTTACCAAAGAATCTTCATTTACATGAGCAAATATTATGTGAAGTTTTTGTGGCATATTTTATTTGTTTAACTTTTGCTTAATGAAAGATATAAGAAATGATTTGGCAGCTTTCTTAGCTAGAAATTTTTAATTTTTATGGAAATAAAGAGATAACTTTTGAAAAAGTGTAAAAGATTGGTTATACTTATATTATAGTTTATTCTGGATAGATTCTCAGTATAGAACTAATTTTTGAGACTCTTTTCCCTATATAAAAAGCTTCTTTCAAATTGAGTACTAAATTAGATCAGTAAAAATCCAAATAGTTTATTCTTTATTAAAAAAACAAAGCTTATGGCAAGAGCACTATTAAATAAATATATGAAAGGAAATCATCCGTGAGAAATGAACAGCTTTCAAAACAAATTGAAAAAAAGCGGGCTGATTTAATAGAGATTGTCAAAAAGGAAGGACTTAGCTCTTCATTGGCCATTCAATATAGTCAGGAATTAGACCGTCTATTAAATCAATATATTCGAATAGATATGAAGAGCAATAAACAAAAATACCCTAAATCTGTAATTATGTCATGAAAAGTGAAATTTCTTTTTGTATAAATATATATTACCAAATTAATGCAGTATAAGAAAAAACGAGTATCGCAAATACTCGTTTTTTTCTTTTATTGTAACAATATTCTTAGCCATAGCTATTTATCAAAGGCTGTTTTCGTAACGATTGTTGCTTTTCGTAAACAGCTCCGATACTTAATTAAATTGCTTTCGTGCTCTTTTCTTCATCCCATACTTTTGGTATAGGTGCAAAAATAACCGTAAAAATCCTACTGCCGATTTTTACTTTGTTACAAATAGCAACAAAGTATTAGAAAAGAGCCTTTTCAAATGTTAACCGATTCTTTTAATCCATTTTGTAATAAAAACATTTTATGGTATAGACCGTTTTTAGCGATTAATTCTTGATGAGTTCCTCTTTCTACCACTTCTCCTTGGTGAAGAACCAGTATTAAATCTGCATCTTGAATAGTTGATAGTCGATGAGCAATTGCAATGGTTGTTCTCCCTTTTCTCATTTTCTCAAGCGCCTTTTGTATTGCCTCCTCTGTTTCAGTATCGATATTAGCAGTTGCTTCATCTAATACTAAAATCTTCGGATCTGTGGCAATCGTCCTGGCAAAAGCAATTAGCTGACGCTGACCGCTTGAAAAAGTTGAACCTCTTTCTACTACTTTATGATCGTATCGGTCAGCAAGCTTTTCAATAAAAGGATGAGCCTGGACAAAGGCTGCTGCATCTTCGATTTGTTGATCTGTCAGATTCGTATTATGCAAACGAATGTTATCTTTAATGGTGCCATAAAATAAAAACGGATCCTGTAAAACTAACCCTAATTTTGATCTTAATTCATTGATTGGATATGTTTTTATTGACCTGCCATCAATTAAGATATCACCGCGTTCGAATTCATAAAAGCGCATCATTAAATTAATGGTCGAACTTTTACCACTTCCAGTGTGACCGACAAGTGCAACCGTCTGACCTGGAAATGCTGTAAAAGATATATTTTTTAAAACATCCCGCTCTCCATCGTAGGAGAAGCTGACATTTCGAAACTCAATCTCTCCAGATGTAATTTTTACATCATTTTCTTCTTGTTGCACAGGAGAAATTTCTTTTTCATCAATAATGTTAAAAATTCTAGAAGCGGCTACGATAGCTTGTTGAAACATCGATAAGCGAAACATCATTTGATTAACCGGTTCAAAGAAACGGTCTAAATAGTTAACAAAAGCGTAGAGCACTCCGATTTCAATTACATTATGAAAGGAAGATATCCCGAAATAGCTTAATACAATAATTAATGCAAACACATAAACTAAATCTATCGCTGGACGTAATAATAAACCATCGATTTTGATATTCTTCATCCCAGCCATGAAATGCTTTTCATTAATCTCTGCGAATTCTTTTCGAAAACGTTTTTCCTGACGAAAGATTTGGACGATCGACATCCCTTGTAATGTTTCATTTAATTTAGCATTAAGCTGGCTGAGACGCTCTCTTAAGTCCTGGTAGAAGGCAGAACTATACTTTCGGTACAATCCCATGATAAAAATTATTAGCGGCAAGATGAATAGACAAAAGACTGCTAATTTTACATTTAAAACGAACATAGCTATAAAGATCCCGATGATTAAAAATGTTCCTTGAATAAATGTAACCAGTACGTATACAAACATATCATTAATAGCTTCAGTATCATTGGTTACTCTCGAAACAATACTGCCTGCTGGTGTTTTGTCAAAATATCTCATCCCTAATCCTTGAACTTTCGAAAAAACATCAATTCTTAATTGCTGTATAATCTTCACAGCTATTTCCTGAAATTTAAATAATTGATAATAGGAAACAATCGCTTTAAAAATTTGAATAAAAATATAAAGTAAAGCAAGATTTACTAACGGTTGATACGGAAAATGCCTTGGTGTTAAATAATCATCAATAAACACCTTAACAAGGATCGGACCATAAATATCCCCTATAGTAGCTATCAATAGTAAAAAAAATGCAAACACTATCATTTTCAAATGTGGTTTCGTATATGACATTAATCTAAATAAGATTTTTCTTTGTTCTTTACCAGTCATTGTCATCTTTTTTTCCATTTTTGTTTATCCCCCATGCTCGACAAGCTCCTCCAGTTGTTGACTGAGATACATCGACTTATACCAGCCCTCATTATTCATAAGCGCTTCATGTGTACCATGTTCAATTACACGACCTTCATCCAATACTAGAATTAAATCCGCATGTTTAATAGCACTTAGTCTATGTGCTGTAATAATTGTCGTTTTTCCAGTTCGTTCTTCCCTAAGAGCAGAAAGGATCGCTTCTTCGGTTTTGGCATCTACAGCTGATAAAGAATCATCAAGAATCAACACTTCGGGATCCATCACCAAAGCTCTAGCAATCGAAATTCTTTGCTTTTGCCCACCAGATAAGGAGACTCCCTTTTCACCCACTACGGTATGGTATCCTTCGGTAAATTGAAGAATATCATCATGAATATGAGCTGTTTTTGCTGCTTTTTCTATGTATTTCTGATCAATCATCGGATCTATAAAGGCAATGTTTGCACCAACCGTTGAAGAAAAAAGAAAATGATCTTGGGGAACATAACCGATTGCTGCTCGTAATCTCTCAATTTGATAGTCATCAATTAAGTGATTCCCAAAACGGATTTCCCCTTTTACTCCATCAAATTCTCGAAGCAGCAATTTAATAAGCGTTGTTTTTCCAGCCCCAGTTTTGCCCACAATTCCAAGAGTTTGCCCCTGTTTAAGCTGAAAATGAATATTATTTAGCACTGCTTTTGTTTCATTTGGATAATAAAATGCTTCTACCTTATATTCAATATCCCCCGTTGGTACATTGTCTAATGCATCATCCTTATCATGTATTTCTACTTGTTCGGCTAATAATTTACTCACACGTCCATAGGACGCTCTTCCCCGCTCCATAATATTAAAAAGGCTTCCAAATGCCAGCATCGGCCAAATGAGTAGACCTAAATAGGTGGTAAATGATATTAATTCCCCAATAGTTAAATCTCCTGAGAGGACATACTTAGAGCCAAAAACGATAGATAAAAAGAATGATAGACCAATAATAATGGAAATAGTTGGATCAAAGAGCGAATCGATTTTTGCAACAGATATATTTTTTTGTACTACATCTTCGGATTGAACCCGGAAAGATTCAATGTCTTCCTTTTCCTGACCAAATGTTTTAATCACTTTTATTCCAGAAATACTTTCTTGGGTTTTATCGTTTAAAGATGAAAAGGCTTCCTGTGCCTTGTGAAATCTTTTATGAAGCAATGAACCATAAAAATTAGTTAAGATTGCCATTATCGGCATTGGCAGCAATGCAATAATGGTTAGCTTCCAACTTATAGTTGCTGCCATCGCGATAACAACAAATCCGCCTGTCATTATAGAATCTACAAACGTCAGAACTCCAGAACCAGCCGTACCTTGGATTGCTTGCAAATCGTTTGTAGCATGGGCCATTAGATCCCCTACCCTCTTTTGTTGATAAAATGATGAAGACATCCGTGTGAAATGGCTAAATAAACGATTTCGTAGAATACGTGCCAGTTTCAAAGAAGATCCAAAGATCATAATTCTCCAGTAATATCGCAATATGTACATCGCTACTGCCGTACCGATTAGAAAGATCATCCATTTCAATAATAATCCAGATGTTAATTGATTTTCTTTAATCATGTCCACAATAATTCCAACGATCTTTGGCGGTACAAGCTGCAAAAACGCAACGACTGCTAATATAAATATTCCAGTTATGTATGCTTTTTTCTCCTGTTTAAAAAACCACATTAAATCTATAAAAACCCTCATTTACATCCCCCGTTGTCTATCTTTTTTACATCAAGCTTTCTAATTTTACCAAATGTTTCGAGAATAAAAAAGATTAATAATGTAAGGGAGAAGAATTTCTCCCTTACTAACCCATTAACATTATACACTTGTAGACTTTCAACGCCTTTTTGTTTCAAATAATTTAAATAATTTTGTTAAAATATTTCAGTTCTTTAAGTATAATTTTAGATAGGAGGAGAGAATGATGAAATCCATTAATGGAAAATTTACAGATGCTAAGATATTCACTGATGTTGTAGATGAAACTGCAATACAACAAATTCAAGAATTATGTGATCAAGAGTTTCTAAAGGATACGACTATCAGAGTAATGCCAGATGTACATGCTGGCAAAGGCTGTACAATAGGTACAACCATAAAAATAAAAGATAAAGTAGTTCCAAATTTAGTTGGAGTAGATGTTGGCTGCGGAGTTCTGACGATACAATTAGAAGAAAAGGATATTGATTTCTCTAAGTTAGATAAGGTGATTCGTGAGCATGTTCCAAGTGGACAAAACATACATGAAGAGTTAAGAAATATTGATGCAGATTACTTAGATGAATTTAAAACCAGAAGTATCTTAAGTGAAGCTAAATTTAATAAAAGCTTAGGGACATTAGGTGGAGGAAATCACTATATAGAAATATCAAGAGATGAAGATGGTTATCTTTATTTATCAATTCATACAGGTAGTCGTTATATAGGATCGACTATAGCTAATCATTATCAAAAAGTTGCATATAGAGAATTAAGAAAAATAGATGTAACTCAAATCATTGAACAATTGAAATCAGAAGGAAAACATAAAGAAATTGAAAGTTCAATTAAAAAGCTAAATGAGAGCTTTCCAAAAATTAAAAAGGATTTAGCATATTTAGAAGGTGATTCTTTTGATGATTATATACACGACATGAAATTAGCTCAAAAATATGCAGTTAATAATCGTCAAGAGATTGCTAATATCATTATCAACCGCATGAATTTAAATAAAAAAGATGAATTTGATACCATTCATAACTATATCGATACAGATAATATGATACTTAGAAAAGGTGCTGTTTCTGCACAGAAGGGAGAACGCTTAATTATACCTATAAACATGAGAGATGGAAGTATTATTGCTGTAGGTAAAGGAAATCCAGATTGGAACTATTCTGCACCTCATGGAGCAGGTCGAGTTTTGAGTAGATCAATGGCACGTAAACAGCTTATATTAAGTGAGTATAAAGATACAATGAAGGATGTTTGGACTACTTCTGTAAGTACAGAAACGATTGATGAAGCACCAATGGCATATAAAAGAATGGAAGATATTTTAGATAATATTGGTGATACAGTTGAAATAGTAAAAATTATAAAGCCTGTCTATAATTTTAAAGCAGCGGAAGAACAAAAGATATGGATGAAAAAGAAAAAATAATTGTAGATAGATGAGAGGGTGAAAAAATAGAAAAGAGGGATGGAAATGACAACAAAGGAAATAGTCAAACAAGTTTTCATTCTTCTAGTTTTATTTATAGCTTTTTGCTATTCCATATGGCAAATAATTGTAAGAGTTCAAAATGATTTTCTAGGCATAGTTTCCCCTATTGGAATTTTTGTACTCTCTTTAATTGGTTTAATCCTAAATTTTCCTAGAAGAAGTAAATAAAAATTAGTTGAATAATAGTCAATATTCTTATTTAAATTAAGAGAGAATATTATTAATATATATATTGTTATCAACAAGTTCTGTGGAGAAGAGAAAAGCTCAGGTCCCCATAATTAAGGGATTCACAGTAATCCCTTTTTTGTTAGGTTTCTATTTTTCACTTGAATTTTTAACTCATGATTTAAATATTTTTATCATTTTCATTAACCACTAAGTCTCAATGCACTTTATAAAATTCTTTTTTTGTTGATAGTCTAAACAATAATTTATGAAATAGTGAAAAAAAAATTACTTTTTTGAGGATTATAAAATAAATGAAAGTGTAATCGTTTTTATCCTTCTCATCCTTTTTCCAAATAAAAAAGCACCTCAATTTTGAAGTGCTTTAGCTGCTTTCATTATTTTTCCAAAGTTTCTTGCAACAGATTCTTTAGATAATTTTTCAATTCTTTTTAGGTTAAAATACTATTAGCTGAATTGCCGTGTTTTATTTCTTCTAACAAAATAAAGGAAAACTAGTTGAATTAAAACAACAATTATAAATACAATACCCAAAATAGCGAATGTTATCATTTTTATTTCAGGAGTTTGAACTACACCTGCACCGTCAACTTTTCTTACCCCAATAACCACTGCTCCAGCAGCAAAAATGAATAGCCACACAATATTTATAACCCACCAAATTTTCATTTTCATAATAATCACCTTCTTTCTCAGAAATCTATCAAGCTCTATCTTATTAGCCCCATTGAGGGTTTGCGCCCCCTTTTTGTTAGTCGTTTTTCAGGGTTAACGATTCCTTTTACTTATTTCGACAAAAGGAGATATTTTCCTGCAAGATCACTTACTATTATTATTCGTCAATTTCATCTATTAAAAGCAAATAAAAAAACCACCTTTCTGCTGAATTTTTCAACAGAATAAGTGGTTTTTAAAAGAAATCAAGTAAAATAAAGCAAATTGATAGTAAAAATCAAATGAAGGTTTCACCTTTTTAGAAATTTTATAGGAGAAATTAACCTTTTTATTTGCTTAAAGAATGCCACAAACCCTTGATAATACTGGATTTCGTTTACTTCATTTGTTTATTCATGGCATTCATCATTTGATTGATTTTCTTCTGAGATGGTTTCATGCCCATTTGTGTCATCATCATTTTTAACATTTGTTCATTAATTGGTGGATTTTTCTTCAAGTAATTCATCATATATTTACGCGCAATGAAAAATCCAATAGCAATACCAGCAAGTAGTGCGACAAGTAATAGTAAATATCCCCACCAAGCCATAATAATCCTCCTTCATGTTGTCTATCTTACAGTGTACTAAATCCTCAATCATTATACAATATTTCCATTATGTTTCAAACGAATTTTCTTTCTTTTATTGGTTTTAACCATCCGAAACGTTCGTGTTCTAAATCTATTGCTAATAAACGTCCATCGTATTTTCTCAAAACTTCTAAAAATGCAGACTCCGAATCATAATTTCCCCATGCGTTTAATCGTAACATTTTTGACTCTATAAATAATTCAACCCCATTATAAAGATCGCTTCCACCGTATTTATAGATTTTATCCTCTTTAATAACATCCTTTTTCTTAGAAAACGCTTGTCCTAATAAATGATGAATATGTAAAACCGGGATTGGTTTTGTTATATATTCAATTTGTTTTCGAATAATATCCTTAAGTTTTCCGCTTACTTGGTAATATTCAGCAAATAAATCATAAAACATTCTTTCTCGTCCAAAATAATATTCTGCCACTTCATTCTCTATTAAATGGATTTGATAGGTACGCATGCTACCTCACTCCCCGAGTTTGAATTGTTTTATATTATTATAGACATACTTTTCTGTTTTTTTTGTCAAAAGCTGTTTGTAATAGAGAAATTTTTTGTCGAAATCAAATATCACACCGGAAAATAATCATATCTAAAGCTCGAATCCCATTCTCATAAATTGGACTTGAATAGCTTTCAAAGAAATTCTTCTTAATGGAGTCCATTCGAAAACCACATTTTTGATAAAAAGCAATATTATCAATACTGGAATTTGCTGTACCTACAATCATGGATTGGTAACCGTTTATTTTTGCTATTTTTTTTAGTTCTTCAATTACTTTCTTTCCTATTCCTTTTCCCCTATAGCTTTCAATAACTGCAATATTTTTTATTTCGAGAATTGGTTCTAATGTTATTAATACTACTCCAATGCACTGATTATCATAATGTATCGAAAACATCATCCCATCATACAGGTATTTATTAATCGCTACTTCATCTTCGTCAGCTATCAGGAGTAATTTCTTATATTTTTCTCGGTTCTTTTTCTCGATTTGTGTTAATTGTATCATTCTATTCATCCCTTCATTACGTAATTATATGTAATTCTTTATCCCTATTGATTGATAGCTCTTTATGGTGTGCTTTGATATAATATAAATATTCGTTTAAATTGGAATAAAAAGGACGGTTAGATATGAACATATTATGGGATTTTGATGGCACACTGTTCGATACATATCCTATCTATTCAAAAATTTTTAAAAAGGTAGTAGATGAAGACATTCCAGAAAAAGAAATCTATAAACTTTTAAAAATATCATTTTCACATGCAGTCAATTATTATCAGTTGTCTAAGGAGCAAATCGAAACTATGAACGAATATGAAGACAAGATTTCTCCAAAAGACATGCTTCCCTTTCCTCATGTAGAAAATATTTTAAAGTTTGCGAATAATAATGTTATCATGACCCATAAAACAAGAAAAGGTGTTAATGATATTTTAGATTATTATAATTGGAATCAATATTTTACTGAAATTATTACGATTGATGATGGATACCCACGAAAACCTCATCCTGCATCATACGAATATTTGCACAAAAATCACCAATTAGATTTAATCATAGGTGATCGCGAACTTGATATTTTACCAGGAAAGAAATTAGGGATTTACACTTGTCTTTTTCAAAACAATCAACCCGGAGCGGATTTCTATCTTTCTGATTATAAAGATTTTTCCAATGTGGTGAATATTTCAAAAGGAGGATAACCAAAATTATCCTCCTTTTACTTTTAATATTACAATAAGTTTTTCACACGAGATACTACATTTTCAACGGTAAATCCGTATTCTTTCAAAATTATTCCACCTGGTGCAGATGCGCCGAATCCATTGATTCCTAATATATCCCCTTCATCACCGACATAGCGTTCCCAACCAAATGGAGCTGCCATTTCAATTGCTAGACGTTTTTTCACTGATTTTGGAATTACTGACTCTTTATATTCCTTACTTTGTTGTTCAAAGCGATCCCATGATGGCATACTTACAACAGACGCGTGAATTCCATCTTGTTCAAGTACCTTTTGGGCTTCAATAGCAAGATTCACTTCAGATCCTGATGCAAGTAATAAAACATCTGCAATTTCACTATTAGCAGGAGAAACAACATAGGCACCTTTTGAAACACCATCTTGCGCATTTTCAGCAGTTGTTTTAAGAGTAGGTAATCCCTGTCTTGTTAAAACAAGTGCAGTTGGTTTATCTTTAGATGTTAAAGCTAGTCTCCATGCCGCAGCTGTTTCATTTCCATCTGCCGGACGAATAACAGAAAGGTTCGGCATTGTTCTTAAAGATGGTAATTGTTCAATTGGTTCATGTGTTGGACCATCCTCACCAACGGCAATACTGTCATGAGTGAAAACATATGTTACAGGTAAATTCATAAGAGCTGCTAAACGAATTGCAGGACGCAAGTAATCAGAAAAGACAAAGAACGTACCTCCGTAAACTTGCAAGCCTCCGTGAAGTGCCATTCCATTCATAGCTGCACCCATTGCAAACTCACGAACTCCAAACCAAATATTACGTCCTTCATAGTTGTCAGGAGTGAAATCTTTTTCACCTTTAATCATCGTATTATTTGATCCAGCAAGATCCGCAGATCCGCCAATGAATGTTGGAACTTGCTTAGCAATTGCATTTAACACTTCACCACTTGAAGCTCTGCTTGCCAAGCTTTTCCCTTCTTCATATACAGGAATATCTTGATCCCAATTTTCTGGAAGTTCCCCTTTGATTGCTCGATCTAATTGTTCAGCTAATTCAGGAAAGGCTTCTTTATATCCTGCAAAAAGCTCTTGCCATTCTTGTTCTTTTTTAATTCCTGGTTCCACAATTTTTTCATTAAAACGATCATATACTTCAGATGGAACATGGAAATCTTCTTCAAATGTCCATTTATAATATTCTTTTGTTAATTTTAATTCATCTGCCCCTAGTGGTGCACCGTGTACAGCAGACTTTCCAGATTTGTTAGGTGATCCATAGCCAATTACAGTTTTTACTTCAATGATCGTTGGACGTGTAACATCTGATTTTGCTTCTTCAAGTGCTTTAGCAATAGATTCAAAGTCATTTCCATCCTCTACTCGAATGTACTGCCAACCGTAAGATTTAAAGCGGCCTTCTACACTTTCAGAGAATGATTTGTCAAGGTCACCGTCTAATGAGATATCATTTGAATCATATAAAACAACAAGTCGACCTAATTTTAAATGCGCAGCTAGTGATGCAGCCTCGCTTGAAATACCTTCCATAAGGTCTCCATCACCACAAACTGCATATGTATTATGATTGACTATTTCGTAATTATCTTTATTATAAACACCTGCCATATGACGTTCAGCCATTGCCATACCAACTGCCATAGCAATCCCTTGACCTAATGGACCAGTTGTAGCTTCAACACCTTTTGTGTGTCCAAATTCAGGGTGTCCTGGTGTTTTACTGCCCCATTGACGAAATTGTTTTATTTCATCCATACTCAACCCATATCCAGCTAAATGGAGCAAGCTATAAAGAAGCATAGATCCATGTCCTGCAGATAATACAAAACGATCTCTATTAAACCATTCTGGGTTTTTTGGATTATGATTCATAATTCTAGTCCAAAGTGTATATGCCATTGGTGCTGCTCCCATAGGCAGTCCTGGATGACCAGAATTTGCTTTTTCAATAGCATCAATAGATAGTGTACGTATAGTTGTAACTGCTAACTGATCTGTTTTATCAAACAATGTACAAACATCCTCTCTATACATAAAGTACTTCACACCTTAATATTAAACATGTTTATATTATAACTCAACTATTTTGAAGTATAGTTTTTTCTTTAGCCAAATATCCTATTCTAAATGAACAAATACATAATAAAAAGGCTGAATAATCAGCCTTTAGTTGTAAATCCTGTCGTTTAATGCAGTCTTTTTTTCTCTTGAACTTCACGTACTTTTTGCGGTGTTACATCATTCCCATTAGGATCTATAACACGTACTGTTTCAATCGTATTTTTCATAGACGAACGAAAACTCTCCAAATACTCCCGACGAAGACGAGATTGTTCCTTTGCTTCAGCTTCAGTTAATCCTTGATTTTTAGCCTTTTTTGACAAGGCATTAATTCTTGCTATTTTATCTTTAGAAAGCATACTGCTACTCCTTTTTGTGTAGAACTACAATATCTTAATTCCATTTTATTTAGGGTAATAATACTAGATCTAAAAGGAGTAATCAAGAAAAAAAGACTATTTACTCTTCTTCTTGTCGAATATATTCTTGATACCTTCTATGGACAGTAGCTTTTGAAACATCATATCCAAATCCCCTTAGAGTTGCGGCAATCTCTGAAAATGTTAGTTCATTTTCCCTTAATCTAATAATCTCTTCAATCGGCAGCTCTTTTCGTTCACGTCCACTCTCATTCCCGTGATCTTTAAGGTTATTTTCTGGCCTAAACCCTTTTTCAACAGCCCTTTTCATACCTCTTTTAATCTTCAAATTATGTAATTTTCGTTGATATTCCTCGACCATACTTACTATATTTAGCACCATCGAATCGGACTCTGATAGTTCTAATTCCCCTTGGTGAGAGATGCTGTACACTTGCACACCTTCTTTAAAAAGAAAGTGAAGAAGAGCTATTTTTGCATTTCCTCTTCCAAGTCTTGTTTCATCTTGAACTAAAACCGCCTCTATTTTCTCTCGTTTAATAATATCTAGCATACCCAATACCCCAGGGCGATCTAGATGATACCCGCTCGCTTGATCAAGTATAACTTCAACCACTTGCAAATTCCATTTATCAGCGATCTCTAATAATTCAGATTCCTGTCTTTCTAAAGAGGTTTCCTGCGTATGTTTTTTTGTACTAACGCGGCAATATATAATTGTTTTCATTCTTTATTTTTTCTCCAAATCTAATGCTAGTTGATTTTTATCGTTTAATTGACTCTTTACTTTTACTGGTATAACAATCTTTTCACCTGGTTTAATAATATCATTTCTCAAATGATTTTTTTCTGATACCCAATCTATAAATTCCTGAGAATTCATTGAATGCTCTTCCGAATAGATCTGGGCCAGTTTCCATAGTGATTGTCCTTCAGTTATGATTATTTCTTGATAAGAATTTGATTCATCCTTAGTAGATAGCAAAGTATATAAACCTATGAATAATGACAAAACTATTAACATAATAACATAAGAATATTTTTTCCATAAAATAAGCATTTTTCATCACCCTCGAATATATGTTCGTTTAATTGATTTTATTATAGTGCGAACACTTGTTTGAAGTCAACACTTTTTTTCGAACTTATGTTTGTATAGTTGGAAAGATAATGCTATAATGGAATCAAGCTAAAGAAAAGTTTAATAGTCGGGGTGTAAATAATGACAAAACTTTCAAAAAGACAACAGGATATCCTGGATTTTATTAAACAGGAAGTTAAATCTAAAGGATATCCGCCATCAGTTCGTGAAATTGGAGAAGCAGTTGGTCTTGCATCAAGTTCAACCGTACATGGGCACTTATCTCGTTTAGAAACTAAAGGATTAATACGGAGAGATCCTACTAAGCCACGTGCAATTGAAATACTTGACTTAGATTCAGAAAATATCCCTCAGCAAAATGTTGTAAACGTTCCTTTACTCGGAAAAGTAACTGCAGGATTACCTATTACGGCTATCGAAAATATTGAAGAGTTTTTTCCTCTTCCAGAACAGCTTGCCCCTGCTGACGAAAACATTTTTATGTTAGAAATTGTCGGTGAAAGTATGATTGAGGCAGGTATTTTAGATGGAGACTATGTTATTGTTCGACAACAGCAAACCGCTATAAATGGCGATATTGTTGTTGCTATGACAGAGGACGATGAAGCAACAGTAAAGAGATTTTTTAAAGAGAAAAACTATTTCCGTCTACAACCCGAAAATTCCACAATGGCTCCTATTATTTTAAATAATGTAACAATTCTAGGGAAAGTAATCGGGCTATATCGGCAGTTGGTGCATTAATTGTAAAAACATCCATAATAATCGTTTTCAAGTATGAAACGATTATTATGGATGTTTTTTTGGACTTCAGCAACTTTAACGTAACCATATATCAATTTTTGTCAGATAGGTTGTTTCTTTCTTTTAAAAGATCACGTATTTCCCCTAATAATTTTTCTTCATTTGATAAAGTCGGTTCTGGTTCAACTGTCTCTTCTTTTTTCTTAAAACGTTCAAAGAAACGAATAAATAAAAAGATTGAAAAGGAGATAATTAAAAAGTCAACGACATTTTGAATAAACTGTCCATATTTAATTTTTGCAATATGAAGATCAGTAAAATCAAACCCTCCTAAAAGTGTACCTAAAATCGGCATAACAATATCTCCAACTAAAGAAGACACAATCTTCCCAAATGCAGCTCCAATGATTACCCCGATAGCTAAATCCATAACATTGCCTTTTAAGGCGAACTTTTTAAAATCATTTAACATAAAATAGACTCCCCCTTAAACTATATTATTGAATAATTACCCAAGAATAAATTTCGTTTTTAGTATGATTTTATAAGGGCATATGTATTAAATAATATTTTATATTACTTTTTTACACAAGACTTCTTTTTCATTTGTATAGATGACAAAATAGATTTTTAAATTATTATTTTTCCATCAGTATAAATTTTTTAATAATCTGAATAAGTTGTTCTGTTATACTAAAGTCACTACTTATAACCCCTGGAGGTGCCACATGTTATGATACCAAGAATCACAGTACTTACAATAGGTGTTGACGACTTAGAAAGATCATTGAAATTCTATCGTGATGGTTTACAACTACATACTGAAGGCATAGTTGGTAAAGAATTTGAGCATGGTGCTGTTGCTTTTTTTGATTTACATAACGGCTTGAAGCTAGCAATTTGGAACCGAAAAAGCATTGCCCACGATACAAAGCTTGATCAAAGTGCTCCAAGTCCTACTGAATTTCCTATCGGTCATAATGTATTTAGTAAAGATGAAGTTGATAGCATTATGGAACAGGCAAAGAATGCTGGGGCTATTATTACCGTTCCAGCACATGACACTTTTTGGGGTGGGTATTCTGGTTACTTCCAAGATCCAGATGGTCACCTGTGGGAAGTTGTATGGAATCCGCAATGGGATGACTTTGAATAATTATTACTAGTGGCACTGGTTATATTGTTTTTCGGTAGCTCCCAAAACTGTTGCTTCCCCCACCGGAACAAAAGACGGAATTCGTTTATACCTGGGCTACGAATTACTGAATAGCTTTACCTTATGAACACAAATAAAAACCACTAATATAGTGGTTTTTGGGCAAGTAATCAATGAGTATGAACAATGAACTTTGGTTCGTAATCACTAATAACTTCAAATACACCATCATTATATAAAAATAAATGATGTTCTACATTTGGAATGTCATTACTATCCAACCAATCATGCCACACTAGAGGATATTGAGGAATTTCAAAAACTGCTGGAAGAAAGAAAAGAACAATTATTACAATCTGCCCCTATTGAAAAATAGGGGCTTTTTACTTGGAAGGCAAACAAAGGGTGCAATATTAATATTTGTACAATGATGTTAAAATATTCTATTTGGCCCTTAATTTTTGTCCTACATAGATAAGATCTGGATCCTTAAGCTTATTCCAATATACGATCTGCTTAATAGAAGTACCATACTGTTTAGCAAGTGCTGATACAGTATCTCCTTTAACTACTGTATGATATTTTGTTGATCTAATCCTTACTTACTTGCATAAGGCTTATCTTTCTTACTAAAACACCATTAGATCTGACATACCTCACAGTATTTCCCTAGATTAGGCTTCCCGAGCTAGTGCAGTCTCCTTGTGGGTGAATTTTCATCATCTGGGATTCATTTTCATTATCCTCTTCCAGCAGTTTCACCGAAATGGCGTCTCAGTCAGATAAGAAAGAGTCAACACTCTATGCCACTGCAAGTCGCACAAAAAGCACCCACAAAGGATGCGTTAATTAAGATAATTTTATATACTTACGTTTTTTTCTCACCGCTACTATAAAACCTGGAAATAGTACTGACATCACCAAGAAATTCAATAAGATTTTCTTAAGTTTTGAGGATTGTTTTCTAACTATAATCATACTTCCTTCCTCCTTCTAGTTTGAAATTTCTTACTTTGTAATTTATGAAAAAGAAGGATGGTTTGTACAATTCATTTACCTTAAGGCTTTTATGCATTTTTAAGTCATTAGTATAAATGACTAACTTAATTGTTCTGCCATAATATCATCTTGTAATTGATTTCTTATGTATTCTTCTATTACCTTTTTGTTTCATCTAACCGTGTCCACATAATATCCTGTATACCAAAATTTCCGATTTCAATATCGATTACTTCAAATTTTCATGACGGTCAAATATCATTAAGCTGCTTTTCCTTTTAAATATCCTACAAATTAAGACGCAGGAAGCTTTTTAGAACCCTAGGCCTAGCCTAGGGTTCTCATTTCTACAATATGCCATCGCTTTTATTTAACTCTAAGAACTTGTCCTACATAAATAGTGTAATTATCGTCAAGGTTGTTCCATGTTTTTATTTGATCAATCGTGCTGCCATATTGTCTACTTAACGAATAAACAGTATCACCGGACACTACCGTATGATAAACAGCCCCACTTTTCTTTTGAAGATTAAACGTACTAGCTAGTCCATTTACATGCCCCCTAGCTACATTTTCAATCCAAGTAGCACTCTGCATTTTTGCAGCATCGTTACCATTATCAATAAAGCCATTTTCAGTTAATAGTGCTGGCATATTAGATTCACGCAAAACGTGTAGATCAGATTGTTTCTTTCCACGATCCGTTAATTGATTAAGTTTCATTACTTCGGAATGGATAGTTGATTGATAAGTTGTTGTTGGAGCGCCTACTCCTGGATAAACATAACTTTCGAATCCAGTTCCCCCACCTGCATTAATGTGAATGGATAGAAAATAATCAGCGCCCCATGAATTAGCGGCATTTGTACGATCACTCAAAGATGGAAATGTATCTGCCGTCCGTGACATCAAAATGGATACATCACTGTACTCAGCTGAAAGAATATCACGAATCTTTAAAGCAATTTGTAATGTAATGTTCTTTTCCATGATTCCGTTACCAACTGCACCTGAATCAGTACCACCATGACCTGGATCTAAGAATAATTTAAACATTTTACATCTTCTCCTTTTTAATAGTAAATGAAAGTAATTTAATAGTTGTACAGGCTTTTCGCCAATTAAAATTAAAAGAGTAACGATTACACGTCACTCCTACTTTGCTAAACCTTCTTTTTTTAATACTTCTTTTTGTTTTTTGCCTTTTTTAGATAGGTAGTTGTTTTTCCAAGCCGTCCAGATAAAATAGCCGACTGAAATAACAGCTACTAGATCATTAACATAATCATCTGATATAGTTTTGAAACCAATTAAATTTAAGACGGCATTAACCACTGCAACAATCAAAAGCGCAAAACGTGTTAAACTCGCTTTATCAACTTTACTCACCTCCTTTATTTTTTCAATAGAATCAAATCTCTTGTGGGCCTGTTTAGATGTTTCTTCAACCCTTGTTACCCTTTCGACTAACGCTACCATTTGAGATGTAATCTAGTTGAGCTTTAATTTGAGCATCCTATCGGGTAACCATTTTTGCCTCTTTTTGTTTGTTAAATGTGTAAGATAGATAGCTTAAAAGTAATCATCCTATAGCAATTAACAAACCGATTTCAATTGGAGTGCTCTTACCTCCATTGCCCCGCTCCAACCTCCGCAAACTGAGTTGCTTGGTCATGTAAAACATACCTGGCAGTTGTCCGAGTACATCATTGGTAAAGGAAAGATGCTTCTCCTATCGAATTAGCTTCGATAAGTAAATCTTACCTTTGTAAAAAAAAGATTTAGTCCCCTATCTTCTCGGGTTTTTGTCGGTTTTTTTGTCGGGATTTTATCGGTAAAAGAACAAAGGCGCAAGCGCCTTGCTCATCGGCGTAAGTATTTCTTAGTCTTTGACTGAGATAAAGGAAACACGGTGAGGTAGTTCACGAGCCGATGTTGACTTATCGTAGGGAGGAGACGGAAAATCCGCTAGACGATAGGCGCTGGAGCTAGACGTAAACCTCTCTCTTTATAAAGTAATCCACAGTGCGAATATTTTATAATTTCCTGGTGTAAACGATAAAAAAGCACTTAGATTATTCCAAGTGCTGTAGCTAAATTAAAAATAGCTGAACGTTTAATTTCATAATATTTATCTTTATCAAGCCCTAAATCATTATAAACTTCAATATCTTTTACTCTCACACCAGATAAATACTTTCTTTCTAATAATGAACGCTCATCTTCATTCAAGCTATGTTTTAATGATCGTTCCATTTGACTTACTTTTATTTTATTTAAAGGATCAACTTCTCTTATAGAAGGATATAAATTTGTTGCACCTACTTCAATTCGTTCTTGAATATTTTCGTTTTGAACTTTTAATGCTCTATATTCTATAAGTGCGTTAATAACTTCAGAACGGACTAATGATTTATCTACATCTTCAAACATTACTAATTGCTCAGCTTCCATTTACATCACTCCTTACTCTTTTTTAGTATCCAAAAAAAATCGGATTATCTACCAAAAAAATACTTTCAACAGGAATTTTATAAATTTCTCCTATCTTGATCAAAAACGAACGAGGAACATTAGTTGAGTCTTTTTCATATTTCGAGAGCGAATCTTTATTTATTCCAAATAATATAGCAGCATCAACAAATTTGAGTGCTGCATTAACTCTTGCAGCTTTCAAAGTGATTTTTTTATCAATTTTACTGGCAACTCCTTTCTCGTTTCGTCTTGCTTATAATTTATCCGGTTTTTTTCGGAATGTCAACCGGTTTTTCTCGGAATTTAAATCACTCTTTCAAACTACTTTATTTATATTCAGGAATATATCTGAAAAAATTCGGAATTATTATTGATTATCCGTAATTTTTCGGATATAATTTCTCCCAAGAGAGGGTGTGTTACTATATGATAGATCGTGATTTGCCATTAAAAAAAGAGATTTCTAATAACATAAAAAGATTAATGAAGCGAAATAATTGGACTCAATTAAAGACAAGTGAAATGTCCGGAATTTCTAAAAGTACTTTGTCAGATTATGTGAATTACAAAACATTAATTAATCCAAGAAATGTCGAAAAATTATCTAAAGCATTTAATGTACCTAAATCAGAAATTGATCCGAGTTTTAAAAGTAAAGATTCTCAATTACCTGAACTAAATTCTAAAGATGAACGGGATATACAAAAAGAATTACAAAAAATGATTGATGGTTTGTCTGGTAAAAACGGATACGCAGCATTTGATGGACAAGATATTAATGATATAGATGAGGAGGATAGGGAATTGCTTATTGCATCTTTAGAGAATTCACTTAGACTTGCAAAACGTATTGCAAAACAAAAATTCACCCCTAAAAAATATAGAAATTAATAGGAGTGGGATATGAGATAATGAAAAAGGTGATTAAGAGACTTTATCAATTGTATAAAACTTATGATCCATTTGAACTTGCAGAAAGAAAAAATATTATTGTTCAATTTGAGCCTTTAGGTTCAATTTTGGGCTATTATAGCTTCCACAAACGGGTTCAATTTATACATATAAATGAGCAGTTAGAGGAAAATATGCAACGTCTAGTTTGTGCTCACGAATTAGGGCACGCAATTTTACACCCAAAGGTAAACACTTCTTTTTTAAAAAAGAATACTTTCTTCTCCATCGATAAGTTGGAAATGGAAGCTAATTTATTTGCCGTCGAACTATTAATGCCAGATGAATATCTTTATGAACTTAATAATACAAGCATAACACTTCGTGAAGCTGCTGCTATGTACGGTGTACCAAAGGAAATTGTACACCTAAAAAATTTTTAACCACAAAAAGAACATACATTCTCATTTAGAGAAGTGATAACATATTTATATCTCAAGTCAAAATAATAATTAGACTTAAAGAATAATAAGATTAATAAAACTAAAAATCCCCTCTATAGTAGACAGATTAGTATGCTTTCTTTTTTCTGTCTACTATAAGGGGATCATATCAAATGTTAGATAGTGCCTAACATTTGGAGGTGCAGTTCACGGTGATCAAGGGGTTTCACTATTAATACATCGACATATACTGCTCACGTTCCCAAGGATGGACTTGAGTACGGAACATATCCCATTCAATTTCTTTTGCTTCTAAGAAATGTTCAAGAATGTGTTCACCAAGAGCACTTGTCATAACTTCATCTGATACTAAGTTATCTAATGCTAGCTTTAATGTTCCAGGAAGGTCAATAATTCCAGCCTCTTCACGCTCTTGTTTATTCATAACATAAATATTGCGATCAACAGGCGCAGGAGCTTGTAGCTTATTTTTAATTCCATCTAATCCTGATTTTAATAAAACAGCCATTGCTAAGTAAGGATTCGCAGCAGGATCAACACTTCGAACTTCAATACGTGTGCTTAATCCACGGGATGCAGGAATTCGAACTAATGGGCTGCGATTTCTTGCAGACCATGCTACATAACATGGTGCTTCATAGCCAGGTACAAGTCGTTTGTATGAGTTAACAGTTGGATTGGTTACTGCTGTAAAATTCGTTGCATGCTTAATTATACCAGCAATAAATTGATAGGCAGTTTCACTTAATTCAAGCTTACCGCTTGGATCAACGAAAGCATTTTCCCCGTTTTTGAATAAGGATAAATTGCAATGCATTCCTGAACCACTTACACCAAATAACGGTTTTGGCATAAAAGTAGCATGAAGTCCATGTTTACGAGCAATAGTTTTGACCACTAGTTTAAATGTTTGTATATCATCACAAGCTTTTAATGCATGTGCATATTTAAAATCAATTTCATGTTGTCCAGGGGCAACTTCATGGTGAGAAGCTTCAACTTCAAAGCCCATTTCCTCAAGCTCTAGAACAATGTCTCTACGGCAGTTTTCACCAAGGTCTGTTGGGGCTAAATCGAAATAACCGCCATTGTCATTTAGTTCTAAAGAAGGCTCCCCTTTTTCATCTAATTTAAATAAGAAAAATTCAGGTTCAGGTCCAAGGTTAAAGTCAGTGAATCCAAGCTCTTCCATTTCCTTTAACACACGTTTTAAATTATTACGAGGATCCCCTGCAAACGGAGTTCCATCCGCATTATATATATCACAAATTAATCGTGCAACTTTCCCTTTTTCAGCTGTCCAAGGGAAAACAACCCACGTATCTAAGTCAGGATATAAGTACATATCAGATTCCTCAATACGAACAAAACCTTCGATAGAGGAGCCATCAAACATCATCTTATTGTCTAACGCTTTCCCAAGCTGGCTGATTGGGATCTCTACATTTTTGATGGTGCCTAAAATATCTGTAAACTGAAGACGAATAAACTTAACATTTTGTTCCTCGGCAATTCTTTCAATATCACTGCGGCTAAATCTTGACATTAACAATTCCTCCCTTAAAACATGATAATCAATTTTTTTACCCACTATAGTCACGGGATTTAATGAAGAAATCTCTGTCTTTCGTTTGTTTTCATTCCAGGACGTTGAAATCTTCCAGCTTGCAAGAGTTCTTCCCTAAGAATTTTTCTAATTTCCTCGTTAGAAACTTCTTCTTTCGTAGTGACTGTTTCTTTTTGAACTTCTTCTGTTTTCATAATTAAAATTTTCTTAATTCCCGCCATATTGATGCCTTGATCTAACAGATCCTTAATTTCCAGCAGTTGATCGACATCATTTAAAGAATAAAGACGTCGGTTTCCTTCTGATCTGGCAGGATGGATTAAGTTATGTTCCTCATAATACCTTATTTGACGGGCAGTTAATTCAGTTAATTGCATTACTGTACCTATCGGTAATAAAGGCATTGAACGACGAATTTGACTTTTACCGCTCACACCAAACCTCCGCCTTTCTTTATTTAATACATTAACATTATATTCTTATGTAAGTTTAAATGTCAATATCATGTTATGTTTTCTAACATTTATTTTTTTAAAATTAAAAGCGTGTAAAACATATGCTTTTTACACGCTTTAATCAATGATATTTTACAATAATCCTTTTGAAATTAATCGATCTAATGCAGAGCAAACGGCAATTTTTACATGAGAGTAAGTTAAGCCACCTTGTACATAAGCTGTATATGGAGGACGAATCGGTCCATCTGCCGATAATTCAATGCTTGCCCCTTGGATAAAAGTCCCCGCCGCCATAATTACATCATCTTCATACCCTGGCATATAACTTGGATATGGGGTGACATAGGAATTGATCGGAGAGGCAAATTGGATTGCTTGGCAAAACTCAATCATTTTATCAGGGTTGTCGAATGTTACTGACTGTATGAGGTCCGTTCTTTTCGCATCCCATTTCGGATGTGTGTTCATCCCAAATCTTTCAATTATCGCCGAAGTAAACACTGCTCCCTTTAAAGCTTGTCCAACAACATGAGGCGCTAGAAAGAATCCTTGATACATTTCTTGTAAACTATATAGGGATGCACCTGCTTCCGCTCCAATACCTGGAGAGGTCATTCGGTATGAACATGCTTCTACCCATTCGTTCTTTCCTACGATATAGCCCCCTGTCTTTACAATTCCACCACCAGGATTTTTAATTAATGATCCAGCCATTAAGTCTGCTCCAACATGACATGGTTCTAGACTTTCAACAAATTCGCCATAACAATTGTCAACAAAGACAACAACATCAGACTTTATCTTTTTAACAAATTCGATCATTTCTTTTATTTCATCTATTGTAAAGGATGGACGATTTGCATATCCTTTTGAACGTTGAATACCGATCATTTTCGTATTTGGCTTTATTGCCAGCTTAACTGCCTCGTAATCTACTTTCCCTTCTTTTGTTAATGGGACGGCTTGAAAGCCAATTTGAAATTCCTTTAAGGAACCTTTACCGTTTCCGCGTATCCCAACGATTTCCTCTAATGTATCATATGGTTTCCCGGTAATATATAGTAGATCATCACCTGGTCTTAATACTCCGAACAGGGAAATAGATATGGCATGGGTACCAGAAATGATTTGAGGTCGTACTAAACCAGCTTCACCACCGAAAACATCTGCATAAATTTTTTCCAATGTCTCTCTTCCTATGTCATCATATCCATAACCAGTGGATGGAATAAAATGGCTGTCACTTACACGATGACTTTGAAAGCTTTTTAGTACTCTAAACTGATTTTCTTCAATCTGATGATCAATCTTTTCATGTATTGGTTTTATTTGTTTTTCTACATCTTCTATTGCTTGTTTAAGTGTTGAACTATTTTCTAAATACTGTAACATCATGAAGCTCCTTCTATAGCTGATATCTTTGTAATGCACCTGTTACTGGGTGATCTACTAATGCAAATCCTTTGCATTTATAAGCTTGCAATTCTTCTTTAAAGATAAGCTCTCTCAAAATTGTATCACTTTTTAGTAAAGAAAGTAGTTTTCCTTCAGTTGATGGAATTATTACACTGTATGGCTCCATCACCCCGATTGCGTCTTTTTCAACTTTCTGCTTTAATCGTTCACGATCTTCGGAATTTAAGGCACTTATTAATATTTTCTTCGTTGAAGTTGGTACAAATTCAGGATCTTGCACATCTATTTTATTATATACGGTTAATTGTGGGATGTGTTCCATTTCAAGTTCGGTTAATAATTTTTGAACTGTTTTTTCGTGATTATCATAGTTTGGATTCGACGCATCGACAACGTGTAACAATAAATCAGCTTCCCTTACTTCTTCTAATGTAGACCTGAAGGCTGCAATTAAAGTGGTTGGTAAGTCCTGAATAAATCCTACAGTATCTGTTAAAAGGCCAATATAACCACTTGGAAGAATAAATTTTCTTGTCATCGGATCAAGAGTAGCAAACAATTGATTTTCCTCATACGATTCTGCTGCTGATAACCGATTAAACAATGTAGATTTCCCTGCATTTGTATAACCGACTAATGCAATTTGAAATGCCTTATTCTTTTTCCTCCGAATACGGTAACGTTCTCGATGATTAACAACAGTTGCTAACTGATTTTTAATCTCATCAATCCGTCTACGAATATGACGACGGTCAGACTCCAGCTTAGTCTCACCTGGCCCTCTTGTACCAATTCCTCCCCCTAATCTGGATAATTCTATTCCTTGACCCCCGAGTCTTGGTAATAAATATTGCAGCTGCGCAAGCTCTACTTGAAGCTTTCCTTCTTTCGAACGTGCTCTTCCAGCAAAAATATCTAATATTAATTGTGTACGGTCAATCACACGAACATTTAGTATTTTGGCTAAGTTTCGGAGCTGGCTAGGAGAAAGCTCATCATTAAATATTACTAAATCTGCTTCCAGTTCCTCAACAAGAGCACTAATTTCTTCAACCTTTCCTTTTCCAATATATGTAAAAGAATCCTTTCGTTCTCGTTTTTGCGTTATCATTATTAAAACTTCGCCATTTGCTGTCTTAGTCAAAGCTGCAAGCTCTCCCATAGAATAATGGAATTGCTCGTTTTCATTATTTAGCTGGCAACCAACCAATATAGCTTTTTCGTTCATGCCCTTTGTCATTCAATCCACCAACTTTCAAAAGAAAATACATATCTTTATCTTAACAGAAAGTTGTATGACAAAAAAATTTTTCATAAGTTTCTTAGGATTAGCCTAAACATCTATAGAACCCTATATTCTGTTCACTTTCACTACTATTTTGAGGGTCCTTACTTATACATTTAATTGGAGACTTCCAAATAAAAGCATAATCAAAACGGCTAGTCACCATGATCAGCCGTTTTTTTGGTCCGGAAAAAATAAGTCATTACTTCTAATGGTTAAAAGATCATGACGATCAAAAATGTTATTCGTTAACAGCCTCATTGCTTGAGAACGAATGGATTTTTCAATAATATTTCTAACATATCTTCCATTTGAAAAGCTTACAGGATTCATCATTTTTACATATGATAAATGCTCTTTTAACTTTCTTTCCGCATCATGACTTAGTATATATTCTTTCTCATTTAACATCCTCTTTCCTATTTCCATTAATTGATCTACATTATAATCAGGAAAATGGAAAACGAGAGGAAAACGGGAATGGAGTCCAGGATTTAAACTAAGAAAATAGTCCATTTCTCTAGAGTATCCAGCCAAAATTAAAATGAATTCATGCTGCTTATCTTCCATATGTTTGACAAGTGTATCTATTGCCTCTTTTCCAAAATCCTTCTCACCCCCTCGACCAAGTGAGTAAGCCTCATCAATAAACAGAATTCCTCCAATCGATTTCTTTACCAAATCTCTTGTTTTTTGTGCAGTATGACCAATATATTCACCTACTAAATCTGCTCGTTCAGCCTCAATTAGATGACCTTTCGTTAATACATTCATTTTCTGAAAAAGTTTACCTATCAATCGTGCCACCGTAGTTTTTCCTGTACCTGGGTTGCCTTTAAACATCATATGAAGTGCTTGTTTTCCAGCTTTTAAACCAGCTGCTTCACGTTTCTTATTAATGTAGATCCAAGCATATACTTCTTTAATCATTTTTTTCATTTCGTCCATCCCAACTAGAGCACTTAGTTCATCTTCAATTTCTTTAAGAGCTTCATGCTCCGTTGAAATCGTCTTTGGAACAACTTCCTTTTGATGATAAGTTAAAGAGGCTTCCCTTTGTTGTGCACCGAGCACAATACTAATTTGACCATTATTTTTCATACGAATTGGTTGATCCAAAGCGTTCACCTCACAATCTGAAAGGCTCTTTTCTAAAACTTTTTTGCTTCTTGTAACCGAGTAAAAATCGGCTGAGATTTTACGAAGTAAATATCTAGTAGGATTTTTACGGTTTTTTACTACTATCAAAAAACGTGAATGGGATGAAGAAAAGAGCTCGAAACCTATTTATTTTAGAATTTGAACTAAATACAAAAAAGTAAATCTTTGCGAAAACAGCCATCTGAAAACAGTATACGCGAAAGAGGTAAAAAAGTGTGACAAACGCCTAATTTAAGCGTTTAATCCCCTATCTTTAATCATATGTTTATAGTAATGATTTCATTAACTTGAAATAAATATTTTATCGACAGGCTTTGTTAAACAATTTTGCTATTTCTTATTAAACCCTGCAGGGTATTCATTGAGCCTACTAACAATAATCATTAACCGAGCATAACAATAAAAAAAGCATGTATAACAGGTATACACGCTCTTGCTTCGTACTATTGAAATTCATTAAAATAAAATGAGATAATATTATTCTTCAAAGTTAATTTGGACATTTTTTTGTGGCGAGAAAGTGGAGATAGCATGTTTAAATACAAGCTGTTGTTTTCCCTCCGATTCGAACAATACAGTAAAATTATCAAACCCTTTTATTTGTCCACGAAGCTGAAAACCATTTAATAAAAAGACTGTTACAGATGTACCCTCTTTACGCAATTGATTTAAAAATTGATCTTGAATATTAATCGCCTGTTTCATTTAAAGTCCTCCTCTTCTATCTCTATAATTAATTATTCGATTTTTATCGAAGCTTTCCTGCAACAAATTGTGATATTTCTATTATTTTTTTTTGTCTTTCCACTTCATTAGTCATATCGAACCATGTAACATCCATTTTATTTCTAAACCATGTTAGTTGCCTTTTCGCATATCTTCTTGAATTTTGCTTTAGATTTTCAATAGCCTCATCTAAAGTAACCTTCCCATCCAAATAATCATAAATTTCTTTATATCCTATCGCTTGGATCGATTGCACATTTCGAATATTTCGTTCGTACAAATCTTTTACTTCATCTAATAATCCTTCCTCCATCATCTTATCAACACGTAGGTTGATTCGTTCATATATCTTTTCTCTATCCATTGTCAAACCAATTAATACAGTATTATATAATAAATCTGGTTTTTGCTGTTTCTGATACTCAGTTAACGTTTTTCCAGTGGCATGGATTACTTCCAGTGCTCTTATGACTCTGCGTATATTATTTGGATGTATTTTTTCAGCACTTTCTTGGTCTTTTTCTTGTAATATATGATAGATGCTTAAATTTCCTTCTTCTTTTGCTTTTTTTTCATAATAATTTCGAATAGTTTCATCTCTAGGTGCATCACTAAATTGATAATCATAGATGACCGATTGTATGTATAATCCTGTACCTCCAACAATCATTGGAAGTGCTTTTCTTTGTGATATTTCATCGATTTCCCCTCTTACTTTTTCTTGGAATTCTGCTACTGAAAAGGGTTCATTAGGTTCTTTAATATCTATTAAATGATGGGGAATTTCATTCATTTCTTCTGGTTTTATTTTGGCGGTTCCTATGTCCATGCCCTTATAAATTTGCATAGAATCACCGCTAATAATTTCACCATTAAATTGTTTAGCAAGATGAATGCTTAATTCAGTTTTCCCAACCGCAGTTGGTCCAATCAGTACGACAAGGTTTTTTTTCTCTCCCAAAACTTTCACAGCCTTTTTAAATAATTATGAATATCTCTATCGTACCATATGTATTTAATTTATAATTAAACAGTTATACATTGTTTCCCATTTAATAATTATTATACATCGATTTATTGGATCATTTTTTATTATTACGACATTATAAAAAAATGATCTAAAAATTTTTAAAATTTCTTCAAAAAGTGTTGATTTACTTTTCAGATTTTTCTATAATTTTACTTGTTGTGCAAGTTATATCTTGTATTAATTTTGTCAACTTTGTATAGTTCATAAATTAAAGATTGTTATCGATCTGTCTTATTTTCCATATCTTAATATTTATCTTAATTCTTTAGCCCTATTAGGATAAAAACTTATTTATAGTAATAAATTTTTCCAAAAACAGCCTTCATGTAAATCTAAAGAAAGGAGAAAAAGAGAAAAATGGATCGTCATATACCTCTAACCAATGAAAATCTAATTCTAACTTACGAAAAAGCTATAAAGTTAGAGTTACCTAGAGAATTCATTGAGATGCTGCGTGAGGAAGCAGAAAAAAGACAACTACAGATTAAATAAGTTTATTTTTACCATCCATCTTCTATGTAACTTATAACTCCATATAGAACCCGCCGATTTGTTAATTTTTTTCAAACTTTAATAAATCCTATTATTTCTCAAAAAATGGATATACTATAATTCGATAAATATTTCATATCCATTAGGAGGTTGTTAAAAATTGAATAGAAATTGGTTGTTCGTCGGTATCTTAAGCTTCTCAATAATCTTTAGTCCACTATATATTTCAAAAGTGGAAGCACATTCCCATCCACAAACAGAAGAGAGACACATGCACTTTCATATTAGTGATCAGGAATTTAATAATCTAATAAAAAAAGGCTATTCCAGACAGGAAATATTCAGAGCACACTTTATTTCTAAGCATTCAACAGAAAAAAACTTAGAAAAAATTCTAAGTGTTTATAAGAAAAATCAGTCTTGGGAGGAAACTGCAAAACATTTTGGAGTGGACCTTGAAAAAATAAAACAGGACCATATAAAAAAACATAAACAATTTTATGAAAGAAATAAAACGAAAATCATTCAGTATTTAACAACTTATACCGGAAAATCTGCTACTGAGCTCGAAAATTTTTTGAAAGATGATGTGGATTTACACTTCTTAGTCGTTGCTGCAGCAATATCTAAAAAGAGCAATACAGATATCTCTCAAATCATTCAATATAAAAAAGAAGGTAAAAACTATAAAGACATCATTACTATGCTTAAATTAGAGCCAAATACTGTATTTATGGAAGCGAAGAAAATTCATAAAGACATATACAAAATTGTTCAAGAATAACAAAGAATAGCTAATTGTGGCTCATACAAGGTATGAGCCACACCTTTATGCGCCCCTAAAGTATCGTTTTCTTATACCTATCGATAAAATATTTTCTATTTTAAATACCCTTTTTTCATTTCTTAGATAGCAATAAGCAAAAATTGAATCTTTACCCACTGCCAAAACTTTAATTGTCCGCTGACTTAGTTGATTTGTCTTCGAGAGATATATCATTTCTAATCTTATTCCTGACTCCAATGCATTCAGTAATAATCCTCTCAACTTTAGTTTCACCCTTCCAACGAAACATTTGTTCTTATTATACACAAACATTTGTTCTTTGATACATATGTTTAGAAAAAAATATTTTTCTGTGATAGTTCAACCATTTATCTTTTTCTATAACATTTGTCCATTCAAAAGAAACTTTTTCTCCATAGTATGTATTAATCTTCATGATGGAGGTGACATGTATGGGATATGGATCAGGATTTGCATTAATCGTAGTTTTGTTTATTCTTTTAATTATTGTAGGAGCAGCATTTATGGGAGGAGGATACGGCGGCGCTTATTAATGCTATTTTCCTAACTAACAGGCAGTAATTAGTAAGTTGGTATTCCTTTTCCCCTTCAAAAAGGAATACCATTCTTTTTTCTTGCTTGATCAATGGTTAATTTCTTCTTGACAAAGTCTACATGGCAAAATAAAATTCAATTTATCTCTACAATCAAAAGATAAAATTTATAAAAAAATTGATCGTCGAAGGGAGTACATATATGGTCAGTAAGGAAAGCAATTTAAAATGGGTCGTCACAGGGTTATTACTTGGGATCCTTATGTCTGCCATGGATAATACAATTGTGGCAACAGCTATGGGAACAATTGTAGCTGACCTCGGTGGATTTGATAAATTTGTTTGGGTAACATCCGCCTATATGGTGGCAGTAATGGCGGGGATGCCAATTTTCGGAAAGCTTTCTGATATGTATGGAAGAAAGCGATTTTTTATCTTCGGTCTACTTGTCTTTTTATTAGGTTCTGCCTTATGTGGTATTTCTCAAAGTATTGTTCAGTTAAGTATTTTTAGAGCAATACAAGGTATTGGCGGCGGGGCGCTTCTTCCTATTGCTTTTACTATCGTTTTTGATATTTTTCCACCTGAAAATCGAGGGAAAATGACGGGCTTACTTGGTGCAGTATTTGGTGCATCCAGTGTTTTAGGCCCCTTATTAGGCGCTTATATTACTGAATACATAAGTTGGCATTGGATTTTCTATGTTAATGTACCAATTGGCTTGGTTTCTTTTATCTTAATTACCCGATTCTATAAAGAATCACTTACTCATCATAAACAAAAAATCGATTGGCTTGGAGCGATTACTCTAGTTGTTTCCGTCGTAAGTTTAATGTTTGCATTGGAGCTTGGCGGCAAAGAGTATGATTGGAATTCGGTTCCGATTATTAGTTTATTTTGTAGCTTTGGATTGTTTTTTATTGCCTTTTTTATTGTGGAAACAAAGGCAAAAGAACCTATTATTTCGTTTTGGATGTTTAAAAAACGTTTATTTGCTACTTCTCAGATATTAGCGTTCTTATATGGAGCGACTTTTATTGTTTTAACAGTTTTTATCCCTATTTTTGTGCAAGCTGTTTACGGGGGATCAGCAACAAATGCTGGATTAATCTTAACTCCAATGATGTTAGGATCTGTAGCAGGAAGTGCTATGGGCGGTATTTTCCAAACAAAAACAAGCTTCCGCAATCTCATGATTATTTCAGTTATCGCTTATTTTATCGGCATGTTTCTGCTTGGAAATATGACTCCTGATACAGCAAGATATTTACTAACCATATTTATGATCATTGTTGGGTTTGGAATGGGATTTTCATTTTCATTATTGCCGACAGCATCTATCCATGATCTGGAGCCAAGATACCGTGGTTCTGCTAATTCAACCAACTCATTTTTACGATCATTTGGTATGACTTTAGGGATTACTATATTAGGAACAGTTCAAAATAAAGTTTTCACGCAAGATTTAAAGGACTCTTTTAAAGGGATGCAAGGAACACATGATCATTCCATGTTTAATCTTAGTGATCCACATCAGCTTTTCCAAGCTAGTGAGAGAGCCAAAATTCCTCCGGTCATTTTGGATAAAATCGTGGATGCGATGTCTTCATCGATTACATTTACATTTATGTTAGCATTAATTCCGATTGGAATTGCAGCTATTACAATATTATTTATGGGGAATTCTCGAGTAAAAACGGAAAAAAGCAAAGTAAAAGCATAAGTAATGAGCCAAATCAGGGGTGAATCTCTCATCCCCATTGATATTTTGTCGAATAATCAAGCTTTACAGGATAAAACAACGAGGGTGTCACACATGTGAACACCCTCACTCCTTTTAATGAATATCCTTTTTCTTAAAGTTTCCTCCACGAACCTCTGCAATATCTCCAACTGCCATAAAGGCATTTTCATCTATTTCTTCTAAGATAGTCTTAAGTTTAGCTTCTTCTAATCGATTAATGATACAAAAGATTACTTTTTTTTCATCCTCTGTATAGGCTCCCTCGCCATTTAAATAGGTAACACCACGCCCTAAGCGTGCGAGAATAGCTTCTCCAACCTCTTTATGCTTCTCCGAAATAATCCATATCGATTTTGATTCATCAAAGCCTTTAACAACCGTGTCAATCGTTTTTGTGGCTATTATATAAGCAATAATTGAATACATGGAACGATCCCATGAAAAGACAAAGCCTGCAACACCAAGAATGAAAACATTAATAAACATAATGATTTCCCCAACAGAGAACGGCAGCTTTTTATTAAATAATATCGCTAAAATCTCCGTACCATCTAATGCCCCTCCATAACGAATAACAATTCCTACACCAGCGCCTACTACAATCCCGCCAAATACGGTAGCTAAAAATGTGTTTTCAGTAAAAGCTGGAACTGGAGTAAATAATGCAGTAAAAATAGATAGGATAATAATTCCAAAAAGAGTCGATATAGCAAAGGTCTTTCCAATTTGCCTTTTTCCCATGAAGAAAAAAGGAAGATTTAATACAAAGATAAAAATACCTAAGGGCAGTTTAGTAATATGTGATAGCATAATCGATATACCCGTTATCCCGCCATCAATAATACTATTGGGTACTAAAAAGATTTCTAATCCGGCTGCCATAAGAACAGCACCGATCAAAATGGCAATAGCCCTCTTTGCCACTTTTGTTTTAGACATAGGCTTATGAATAGGGCTTGCTTGTACATGTTGATTTGTCATCCAAGACTCTCCCTTATTATTGAATAAAAAAATTATACCAAAATATTAGTTTTGAATAAAAAGATATACCTTTAAAACGAACAAAAAAATTGATTTTTAACATTGTCACTTAATAAGGGTTGAAGAATAAAAAAAATTTTGTATAATAAGATTAAATAAATATTGCTATAGGTTTTCTAGGGTTCCGCGAATAAAACGGTCTGGTCCGAGAGAAAACCCGCTAAGCTTAGCTTGCGACACGGAAGGATAAAAGCCTGGGAGATGTCTAAATTGGCACTCTTCGGCTTTTTTATTTTGGTTTTTTTATGTATATTTTAATCGTTTTTTTAGGAGGAATAATCATGAATGTACAGTGGACTAAAGTGGTTGTAGGTGCATTTTTTGAAGTTATTTGGGTGATGGGACTAAAACATGCAGATAACTTTCTTACATGGTCTGGAACAGTCATCGCAATTGTTTTAAGTTTTTACTTATTGATTATGGCTGGTAGAAAACTCCCAGTGGGTACTGTTTATGCGGTGTTTGTTGGGCTTGGAACGGCAGGAACTGTTATCGCTGAAATCATTTTTTTCAATGAACCTTTTAAACTATCAAAATTAATTCTTATTGCTGTCTTATTAATTGGGGTAATCGGATTAAAGATTTTTTCTAATGAAGTTAAAACGAAAGGAGCCCAAAACTAATGGCATGGATTTATTTAATTCTCGCAGGTATTTTTGAAATGCTTGGGGTTATGTTTATTAATAAATTAAACAAAGATCGAAATTTATTTTCTTTTATCTTACTAATACTTGGCTTTGGGGGAAGTTTTATCTTTCTTTCTTTAGCAATGGAGAGCTTGCCAATGGGAACTGCATATGCCATTTGGACAGGAATTGGGGCTTCAGGCGGTGCCATTTTAGGAATGATATTCTACGGTGAACAAAAAGATTGGAAAAGACTTGCTTGTATTTCTCTCGTCGTAGCTTCAGCAGTTGGACTTAAACTCATTTCATAAAACATATCTGAGAGTGACCCATAATTTCTGATTTTTTATTTATGGGTCACCTTTTTTACTTCTGATTTTTTTGTTGTTCGATCGTTTTATTACGCTCTCCACCATCGGAAAGCTCTTCAGAGAAAGCATGGTTTTCTTCATCCTGATTTGAAACCAGTTTCGAGGAGCGAATTTCAACTGAACTTAAATTATTATTTGGAGCAGCTTCTTTATTCCATTTTCCCATACGACCACCCTTTCACTTTATTTAATTGTTATTGTGCGTCACAATCCGGGAACCATTCGCTTTTTTAGTGTTCTCTTGGTTAACTATTTTTTATCTTTATCTTTTCTACTCCGATCCTTGATGCCATCTGTAAGCTCCACAAGTTTATATAAAAGATAAAAGGGCCAAATTAATATGAGGATGATCCTGAACCAAATATTCTTATTTGATACGAAAAATACCATTACAATGCCTAATAATAAATAAATAATAAGTTTAAGCATGTTCCTTCCCCTTTCCATTAATTTATTCCCTCAGCTTCTAAATATCTTAATCAATATATTATCCATCTGAAATTTGTCCTGTTCATTGTTAAAGATAAAATAAGGCTGGTTTCAATTAGATAACTTCTTTCCGGAAATTGCTCCAATCCTTGAATAAATTGCCTTCGTGCTCTTTTCTTCATCCCATACTCATGGTATAAGCGCAAAAACAACCGTAAAAATCCTACTAGATATTTACTTCGTAAAATCTTTGATATTTACTTCGTAAAATCTCAGCCTATTTTTACTCTTTATCAAATAGCACCAAAATTTTAGAAAAGAGCCTAAATAAAAAAGCGTAAACCTTATTAGCTAAGGAATACGCTTTTCTTTTTGTTTATTATTTAAGCTTTCTCACATTACCCGTTTAAACATTTTCTCCATGTCATATATAGAATAAGTGATAATAATTGGTCTTCCGTGTGGGCATGTAAAGGGATCTGAGGCCTGTCGTAAGGTATCTAACAGTGTTTGAATCTCATCATTACGTAAATGATGGTTTGCTTTGATTGAAGCTTTACAGCTCATCATTATAGCCGCTTCTTCACGAAGTTTTTTTATGTCTACTTTTTTCATTGATATTAATTGTTCAATCATGTCTTCAATAATTTCCTGCTCTTCCCCTTTTGGTAACCAAACGGGGTGTGAACGTGCGATGAAGCTGTTATGTCCGAACGGTTCTAAAAATATACCAACCTTTTCTAGTTCTTCAAGGTTTTCTTGGATTTTAATGGATTCATCTGTTGAATATTCTAATGTTATCGGAACGAGTAAATCTTGAAGTTCCTTTTCAACCTTTCCGACTTTTTCACGAAAATATTCATATTTAATCCGTTCTTGTGCTGCATGTTGATCGATGATATATAATCCTTTTTCATTTTGAGCAAAAATATACGTACCATGCATCTGTCCAATCGGATACATTGGTGGAACTCGAGGGGACTCTGATGGGATTTCACTATCATCTAACAATTCAGTAGGTAATTCATTGAATTCATTATTTTCTTGTATCACTTCAGGAAATACAATTTCCTCCGTTGAAAAAGATAGTGATGGTTTTTCTGATAAAGATAACTCAGGCTCATATATTTTTTTCATTTCATCAGCAGGCAAGAGTTCTTCTTTTTTTGAAAATGATACTGGCTTGTTTTGATATGATGATTCGAATTCTTTTTTCGGCTGTTCAGGAACAGGAAGATGATCCAAATTCATCATTGTTTGCTCTGCCTTTACAGCCTGTTTTTTTACAGGGGTAAAGCCAGTAGGAATTAGCTCCTTTTTCTTAAAGGCTAATTTAATGGTTTCTGATACAAGCTGGTTCAATTCCTGTTCTTTACTAAGCCTTACCTCTAGCTTCGCAGGATGAACATTTACATCTACTAATATTGGATCCATTTCAATGGATAAGAGGACAATTGGAAAGCGTCCGATAGGTAATAATGTATGATAGCCTTCTAGAATGGCTTTAACAAGCGCATAATTTTTAATGAAACGTCCGTTAATCATTGTTGAGACATAATTTCTAGAAGCCCTTGTAATTTCAGGCATTGAAATATATCCGTTTATCGTAAAATCTAAGGAGCTAGCTGTAATAGGTATCATATTTTTCGCTATATTGATTCCGTATATGGCCGCTAGTACTTGACGAACATCACCATTCCCATTTGTTTGCAGCAGCATTCGTTCATTATGACGTAGACGTATGGATACCTCTGGATGAGCTAGCGCTAAACGATTGACTACATCAGTTATATTCCCAAGCTCTGTATGAATGGTTTTCATGTATTTTAAACGGGCTGGTGTATTATAGAAGAGTTCAGAGATTGTAATATCTGTTCCACGTCGACTCGGAGCTTTTTCCTGTGTGGTTACTCTCCCTCCATCTATGACCACCTTGGTTCCTGGTTCATTTTCAGTGGCAGTAACCAGTTCTAAATGGGACACTGATGCAATACTTGGAAGTGCTTCCCCTCTAAACCCTAACGTTTTAATTCTAAATAAATCATTTTCATTTTTTATTTTACTTGTCGCATGTCGCTGAAAAGCGATTAATACATCTTCCTCTTCAATTCCTGATCCATTATCAATAATTCTAATCTTATTAAGCCCTGCTTCCTCTACATAAATTTCAACAACTGTGCTTCCCGCATCAATGGCGTTTTCAACTAGTTCTTTTACAACGGATGCAGGTCTCTCGACCACTTCTCCTGCGGCTATTTTATTCGATAAGATATCATCTAGCTGAATGATTCTTCCCAATAGGTACACCTCCAGTCTTTTTATCTAGCGTTGCACGCTAAAGCTACTATATATTCTAGCAGAGCTCCTTGGAGCTCCAATTCACAAGCTTAGCCTCATCATACCGACAGGCTAAGCTTGTACAAATTGCTCCATCGCCTCTACTTCTCTATTTTAATTTCTTTTGTAACTCATAAAGCATATTCATTGCTTGTAATGGATTTAATTCTAAAAGATCTATATTCTTCAGCTCTTCTACTACTTTCTTCTCTTTTGAAGTTGCTTCCTGTTTTACTTTCGCACCTGGTTCTTCGAAAAAAGAAAGCTGTGCTAATGGCTGCTCTTCCTTGATTACTACTTTACGATCAGTCTTTTTATCTTGGTTTTCTAACTGCGCCAATATTTCATTTGCACGAACAATCAATTCCTTTGGCAATTCAGCTAACTCGGCAACATGGATACCATAGCTTTTATCTGTTGGTCCTTCTTTTATTTTGTGTAAAAATACAACTTTTCCACTTTGTTCAACCGCACTAACATGGACATTTTTTAACTGAGATAATGTTTGATCTAATATGGTTAATTCATGATAGTGTGTCGAAAATAAAGTTTTTGCTCCGATTCGAGTATGGATGTATTCAATGATTGCCTGGGCAAGTGCCATACCATCATACGTTGAGGTTCCACGTCCTATTTCATCAAAAAGAATTAGGCTGTTTTTTGTTGCATTAGAGATCGCATTTTTTGCTTCTAGCATTTCCACCATGAATGTACTTTGACCAGAAATTAAATCATCTGCTGCACCAATACGGGTAAATACTTGATCAAATATCGGCAGTGTCGCTTCACCAGCAGGTACATAGCACCCAATTTGAGCTAATATGGCTGTTAAAGCTATTTGTCTCATGTAAGTACTTTTACCAGACATATTGGGCCCTGTAATTAATAGCAATTCACGATCCACATCCATATGACAATCATTTGGAACATACTCTTGGGCGTTCATTACCTTCTCCACCACTGGATGACGTCCGTCTTTTATGACAATTTTTCTTTCATGATTAAAGATAGGTTTAACATAGTGCCTTGATTCACTTATTGTTGCAAAGCATTGAAGAACATCTATTTCGCTTACTATTTTCGCAAGATTTTGGAGACGAGGAATGTATTCTTTTACATATTCACGAATTTCAATAAATAAATCATATTCGAGCTCGACACTTTTCTCTTCCGCCTGTAAAATCAAAGCTTCTTTTTCTTTCAATTCCGGAGTAATAAATCGCTCCGCGTTGGCTAATGTTTGCTTTCTTTCATAACGGCCTTCTTCCAGCGATTGTAAGTTGGATTTCGTCACTTCAATATAGTAACCAAAAATGCGATTATAACCAATTTTTAAAGACTTTATTCCTGTTCTATTTCGTTCTTCCTGCTCTAATTGGGCAAGCCAGTTTTTTCCGTTTCTACTTGCATCACGGTATCGATCAAGCTCTTCATGATACCCATCCTGTATGATGCCTCCTTCTTTAATGGAAAGTGGAGGATTTTCATTTATCGCTCTTTCAAGTAAATCGGTTAGTTCTTCACATGAATCTAATTTCTTTCCATGATTGATTTCCTTTGATAAGTCTAATTGCTCTAAAATTTGAGAAATTATAGGAATTTGCTGTAAGGAGTGCTTTAATTGGATTAAATCACGGGCATTCACATTTCCAAAAGCTACACGTCCTGCCAATCTCTCTAAATCATAAACTTCCTTTAACATTTCTCTTAAATCCTGTCGCTCAAAAAATTTCTCAATAAATGTTTGTACAAAAAGTTGTCTGCGCTCTATTTCCTTTAGCTCTATAAGTGGTCGGTCAAGCCAGTGCTTTAATAATCTTCCTCCCATGGCTGTCATCGTTTCATCTAATAACCAGAGCAAGGATCCCTTCTTACCTTTCGTACGAATGGTTTCAGTTATTTCTAAATTACGTTTTGAATAATAATCAATTTTCATATATTGATTGATTTCAACGATTGAAACAGGCTGCAGGTGATCTAAGCTTCTTTTTTGAGTACGATATAAATAATTGAATAATCGAATTATAGATGATTTCATTTGTTGGTGATTGATGTCAACAAGCAAATGCTGATAATCCATATTTTCTGAAATATTATCTTCTATAGAAAGTGTAGCATTCATTCTAGCTTTTATTTGCTTTTGATTATCATGGTTCAATCCTGAGGATACGACAATTTCTTTTGCTCCAATAATAGCCATTTCATTCAAAACTAAATCGAAGCTATTTTCTATAAAAGTTACACTATTTTCTCCAGTAGACAGATCTGTATATGCAATACCAAATGCACCTTCAAATTCTGAAATAGCGGCAATATAATTATTTTCTTTTTCTACTAAACCTTTTCCATCCATTTTCGTCCCAGGTGTAATAAGTTGAACGACCTCTCTTTTTACCATGCCCTTCGTTTTTTTAGGGTCTTCAACCTGTTCACAAATCGCCACTTTATAACCTTTATCAATTAATACATCTATATAATTTGCAGCAGCATGATGGGGAATCCCACACATTGGAATTCGCTCACTAGCCCCACCATCACGACTTGTTAATGTAATTTCAAGTTCTTGGGATGCCTTCAACGCATCGTCAAAAAACATTTCATAAAAATCACCTAAACGAAAAAATAAAAAGGCATCTTGGTATTCTGCCTTCACTTGTAAATATTGTTGAATCATCGGAGTATATTGACTCATTTTCTACAAAACCCTTTCCGTACTTCTAACATTGATTCTCATATTATATCATAATCTTCACAGTAACTAGCAGATTGAAATAGAAAAGGGAAGAATATGAAAACGAATAAGCAATAAAAAACAGGACATTTTAGCCCTGTTACTGATTAAAATCCATTAAATGTATTCTAAAAACTCTAATCGATTTCCAAAAGGATCATTTACATGGATTCGATTTCTTCCGTTAATCGGAATATCTTCCATAATCATAATTTGATTTGCAAGGAGTGTCTTCTTTAATTCTTCCAGATTTTTTACAACTAACCCTGGATGAGCTTTTTTAGCCCCCTTAAAATCTTCTTCAACCCCAATATGTATCTCTTGATTCCCACACTGAAACCAGCAGCCTCCCCGTCCCTGTAAGTTTTCTGGCTTTGGTATTTCTTTCAGTCCAAGAATAATACCAAAAAAATCCCTGGCCTTTATTTCACAACCCTTTGGTGCAGCCAACTGTACGTGATCAATGCCTTGAAATTCGAAAGACATCCTTCTCCCTCCCTATAATTAAAATCGATAACTTAATCTTACTATGAGATATAGTAAATTGAATATTACAATTTACTTATATTGGGTCTTAAGAAAAATCGATTGGTCATATATAATAACAAAGAAAAAACTAGGAGAGACGCTTCTCCTAGCTTACTTTATAACCCATTGTTAATTATGCTTACTCCTCCTCAGAACCTACTAAAAAGTCTGGATTTAGTTCTTCAAATTCCTCGTCTAATTCATCTTCCCATTCATCTTCACAATCACAGCCATCAGGATGAATAGCTACGCAAACCTTAGTTTCTCCGATGACCTCAACGAGAAATTCTCTTTCAACATTGACAATTACCTTGTTTCCATTTGGTGAAATTACTGCTTCGACACAATTAGGTTGCTGTAATACCCTTGCAACAACTTCCTTATCATCAAGGCAATCCGGATCTCGATAATTCAATTTAACAACATCAGTATATTCCACTTTCTCCGTGACAACAGATGTTTTTGTATTGTCACTATGGGAATACCAGACATTTATATCGTATGAGCCTTTAATTTCGACTTTTTTATCTAATTTGTGGGCTTCATACTTATGATTGATAATCCAGCAACCTAATATGCTCGATGGATGATGCGGTGGGCAAATCGTATGATTGGACTGAGTAAATTTTCGTCCTTTCGCTACGACCGCTTTAGTTATTATTTCTCTGTATTCTGCCATTCGAGCGAAACCTCCTCATTTATTTTCATTTCATCCTATGCATGGCAATAGACTAGTGTGCGAATATTTTCAGTTGTCCTAGTGATTCCTAATTGCTTTCTTACGATAAAATCAACTAGGGAAAAAGAATTGTTATTTGATACATTACTATGATGTTTATGGGTTATTTCATTATATGTAAACTATATATTTATGTTCTAGGCGCACTATTTTTGTCATTAAAGATGTGGGTAACAAAAAAAGCCATCATAATGATGGCTTTTTTTGTATCAATCACAACGTCCTGCAACACTGTTTTTAACTTTCGAACCAGTTTCGCCTGCTAGCAGGTTCCCGCCAGTTGAAGTAATAATCTCGTCTGTTACAGTATTAGAAATGGTGGATGCAACGATTTGCAGTAAATCATTGACATCTGCTTGAGATTGTTTAAATTCTTGAACGATAGGTAACTCATCCAACTCTTCTTCAATTTTCTCAATTTTACCCTCAACCATTTTAAGAGCTTCTGTTTTCCCATAATGTTGGAAATTTACAGCCTGTTTTTGTAAGCTCTTAATGCTTGCAATCATTTCACGAACTTTTTGATTTTCATTTATTTGTGCTTCTGCACGTTTAAAAAAATCAACTTCGTCCGTTTCTGCAATCATTTTTGCAATATCAGTAGCACGTTCAACAATTTCATCTTTTGTATATCGTTTCATCCTTATTTCACCTCTACTACTTCTAATTCTTCAATCATCTCACCATTTAATGACCATGTTTTTGCATCGGTTATTTTTACTTTAACTAGTTTCCCAATGGCAGATTTAGGACCGATGAAATTAACTAGTTTATTTTTTCGAGTGTATCCAGCTAAGACATCTGGATTATTTTTACTTTCACCTTCGACCAATACTTCAACAACTTTACCTTTATATTTTTCCAATGCTTCACGGGATAGCTGATTAACTAAGTCATTAAGTCGTTGTAGTCGTTCCTTTTTCACTTCCATTGGCACATTATCCTTCATTTTCGCTGCAGGTGTACCTTCCCTTGGAGAGTATATGAATGTATAGGCCATTTCAAAACCAACTTCACGATATAATGAGAGTGTTTCTTCAAATTGTTCGTCTGTTTCATTTGGGAATCCAACGATAATATCCGTTGATAAAGCAACATCAGGAATTGCTTCTTTTATTTTTCTTACAAGCTCTAAGTAGCGTTCGCGAGTATACTTACGAGCCATTATTTTTAATACATCACTTGAACCTGATTGAACAGGAAGATGGATATGTTCAACTAAATTGCCTTTTTTGGCAAGCACTTCAATTAAACGATCATCGAAGTCACGAGGATGACTTGTTGTAAAACGAATACGAGGGATATCTACTTTTCTAAGTTCATCCATTAAGTCACCAAGTCCATAATTGATGTCTTCAAAGTCTTTCCCATATGCATTTACGTTCTGACCAAGTAGTGTAATTTCTTGATACCCGTGTGCAGCTAACATGCGAACTTCTTGAATAATATCTTCCGGACGTCTGCTGCGCTCTTTTCCCCTAGTATATGGGACAATACAATACGTACAGAATTTATCACAACCGTACATAATGTTAACCCAAGCTTTAATGCTGCCTTTACGAACCTTAGGAAGGTTTTCAATAACATCCCCTTCTTTTGACCACACTTCGACAACCATCGCTTTTGACATATATGCCTCTTTTAATATTTGAGGAAGACGATGAATATTATGTGTCCCAAAGATCATATCTATATGATGATGTTTTTCAAGGATTTTGTTTACGACAGATTCCTCTTGGGACATACATCCACAAACACCTACTAAAAGGTCTGGTCTTTCTAGTTTTAATGGTTTTAAATGACCAATTTCACCAAACACTTTATTTTCGGCATTTTCACGGATTGCACAAGTATTAAGTAAAATAACATTAGCATCATCGACAGAATCAGTTGGCTCATATCCCATCTGCATAAAAATTCCAGCCATTACTTCTGTATCATGTTCGTTCATTTGGCATCCGTACGTACGAATATAGAATTTCCTTCCATTACCCATACCTTTAAATTCATCAGCAATCTCAAAGTCATTATGATATTTTACTTCTTCTTTTCCGCGTCGCTTTGCATCCTTTAAATTAGGAGGGATATATACTGATTGAAAATATTTACTATAATCCTTTTCGGATTTTTTGTCCGCAGGATCAACAGTATTTACTTGTTGTCCCTCTAAACGTTGCTTTTCGTTCATGGAAATCCCCTTTCATTTTCCTTTTAGATTCTATTTGTATAATGAAATTCTTAATTACTTTTTCATTATAATTGCATATATACACATTATTCTAGTATAAAGCCTTTTACATGGGAAAACAATACTACAAAGATATTGTCGAAAAAAGGTCAAATTGATTATTTTGATTTGGATTACATAATTCGAAATGCGGAAGCGCCTTGATTAGGCGCTGGAGCTAGACAATAAAATAGGGACTTAGCAGCCTCTAAGTCCCTAAACTAAAATATTCATTTAATGCTTATCTTGGTTCTACAATGAGCTTAATAGCTGTTCTTTCTTCCCCTTCGATCAAAATATCTGTAAAAGCAGGGATACATATTAAATCGACGCCACTTGGCGCTACAAATCCCCTAGCAATTGCTACAGCTTTTACAGCTTGGTTTAATGCCCCAGCCCCGATTGCTTGAATCTCTGCTCCACCTCTCTCACGAAGAACACCGGCAAGTGCACCAGCTACAGAATTAGGATTAGACTTTGCTGAAACTTTTAATATCTCCATTTCTTCTCCTCCTTGTATTTTCCCAATACCGAATGTCCATTTGCGAGTGAACAATCCTGGTATAATCATTCCATTGCTACTATATTCACTCAAAACCATTTCTATTCCGGCTTGTTCGAAAAAAGAGGATTTTTTATAACATTTTTTATTCCTTTGCAAACGATAATATTTGATAAAATCCCTTTAGGATACGCGTGTAGAGATTTCTTTACGTATACCGTACAGATTTTATTCGGAACAACAATATTGTTTAACAACGCCTATTCAGAAATGAACATATGATCATCGTTAATTAAAATTGTTTCAATTTTCTTTGCTTTCCCAGACTTATTATCTACTTCTATTAGACAAGCACTTAATTGTTTCCGACCTTCTTTAGGAACTTCAAATCTAACTGGCAGACTTGTTAAGAACCTTTTCAATACTGCTTCACGTTCCATTCCTAATATTCCATCATAAGGACCTGTCATACCTACATCTGTTAAATATGCCGTTCCATTTGGCAAAATCCGATTATCGGCTGTTTGAACATGTGTATGTGTACCAACAACAGCCGTTACCTGTCCATCTAGAAACCATCCCATTGCTTGTTTCTCACTAGTTGCTTCAGCATGGAAATCAACAAAAATAATATTCGTTTTACTTCTAGCCACCTGAATAAGTTCTTCTGCCTTTTTAAAAGGGCAGTCAATAGCGGGTAGAAATGTTCTCCCCTGCAAGTTTATGATTGCAGCCTCAAAACCCCCAGATTTAACAAAAGATAGTCCTGTACCTGGTGTGCCTTCTGGAAAATTTCCCGGCCTAACCAAGAATTTAGCCTCATCGATAAATTCAAATACTTCTCTATTATCCCAAGAATGGTTGCCTAAAGTAATAACATTCGCACCATCATTAAGAAATTGTCGATAAATCTTCTCTGTAATTCCTCTTCCACCTGCTGCATTTTCACCATTTACAATCGTAAGCTCAGGCCTGTATTTAGATTTTAATTTCGGTAAATATTCTTTTATCATTTCACGCCCTGGAGACCCAACTACATCTCCTACAAATAATATTTTCATCTTGTATTCCCTTTCTATTTGCCATGTTGGCAATCAAAAATTTCCCTATAAGATCAGTTTATATATAACAAATTCTCGAAAAAAAATAAAGTGGTGTCAATTACACCACTTTATTTTGCATATTCAACAGCCCTTGTTTCACGAATAACTGTTACTTTTATGTGACCAGGATAGTCTAACTCACCTTCAATTCGCTTTCGTATATCACGTGCTAAGCGATGTGCTTCTACATCGTTTATTTGTTCCGGTTTAACTAAAATCCGAACTTCTCTTCCTGCTTGAATAGCAAAGGATTTTTCGACTCCTTCATAAGATTCGGAAATTTCCTCTAGCTTTTCAAGGCGGCGGATATAATTTTCAAGCGTTTCACTGCGTGCACCTGGTCTTGCTGCTGATAAAGCATCTGCAGCTGCAACTAATACGGAAATAATGGATGTTGGCTCTGTATCACCATGGTGTGAAGCAATGCTGTTTATAACGACTGGATGTTCTTTATATTTTGTCGCTAACTCAACACCAATTTCTACATGGCTTCCCTCTACTTCATGATCCACTGCTTTCCCAATGTCATGGAGTAAACCTGCACGACGAGCTAGTCTTTCATCTTCTCCAAGTTCAGCAGCTAATAATCCTGATAAATGAGCAACTTCGATTGAATGTTTTAAAACATTTTGTCCGTAACTTGTACGGAATTTCATACGACCTAGTATTTTTATTAAATCTGGATGTAGTCCATGAACATCTACTTCAAAAGTTGTTTGCTCTCCTATTTCTCGGATATGTTCGTCTACTTCTCGTCTTGCTTTATCCACCATTTCTTCGATACGTGCTGGATGGATGCGTCCATCCTGAACTAGTTTCTCTAATGCAATACGTGCTGTCTCTCTACGAATAGGATCAAAACCTGAAAGAATGACTGCTTCAGGAGTATCATCTATTATAAGGTCGATACCAGTCAACGTTTCTAATGTTCGAATATTCCGTCCTTCACGACCGATAATTCGCCCTTTCATTTCATCATTCGGCAGGTTTACTACAGATACAGTTGTTTCTGCAACATGTTCTGCAGCACATCGTTGAATGGCAAGAGAAAGGATGTTTTTCGCCTTTTTATCCGCTTCTTCTTTTGCGCGATTTTCACTTTCTTTAATCATTAAAGCTAGATCATGTGAAAGCTCATTTTCTAACTTCTCAATGATGATCGCTTTAGCTTCATCACGGGTTAGGCTAGAGATACGTTCTAGTTCAGATTTTTGTTTCTGTATCATCTCATCCACTTTGCTTTCCATCTCTTCAATATGTTGTTGTCTTAGATTTAGAGAGTCCTCTTTCTTTTCAAGCATCGCTTCACGCTTGTCAAGAGATTCATCCTTACGGTCGAGGTTCTCCTCCCTTTGCAATAATCGATTTTCTTGTTTTTGCAATTCATTTCTTCGTTCACGAAGTTCGCGTTCAATATCAGTACGAAGTTTATGATTTTCATCCTTTGCTTCTACCAAGGCTTCTTTCTTTAAGGCTTCAGCCTCGCGCTTCGCATCTTCAACTATTTGCTCTGCAGCATTTTTGGCTCCTGCAATTTTTGCTTCAGCGATAGATTTACGGATGAAATAGCCAACAACTACACCAACGATTAGGCCAAGCAAAATGGAGATGATTGTCATTAGTGTTTCCATTATTTCACCTCCCCTTGCTATGAACTTTTATCATGTTTTAAACATGTCGGCTGTTACATTGCTACATAGGTTTCAATATACAGCGCTAGGGCTTCATAATCAATTTAAAAAAAATAAAATTATACATATTAATTTTATAGTTGTGTCATTTTATTGTCAAGGCTTATCCATTGCACATTAACAAATTATGTAAAAGGTCATAATCAAAAAAAGCAAAGCCTAATCGACTTTGCTTTTTATTTTTTATAAGTCTAATTCTTCCTGTTCTTCTTCAGCAGGTGCTAGCTTTTCATCATCTAAACCGTAATGGTCACGTATTTTAAACATGACTTCATTACGAATGTCTGGATTTTCCTTTAAGAATAGCTTAGCGTTTTCACGGCCTTGACCAAGACGCTCATCATTGTATGAGTACCAAGAACCACTCTTTTGAATGATGTCTAATTCAGAAGCCATATCAATGATTTCGCCTTCTCTAGAAATCCCTTCTCCGTACATAATATCAACTTCAGCTACACGGAAAGGAGGTGCCACCTTATTTTTAACTACTTTTACTTTTGTCTTGTTACCAACAATATCATTACCCTGCTTCAATTGTTCAGCACGACGAACTTCAAGACGTACAGAAGAATAAAACTTAAGCGCACGTCCGCCGGGAGTTGTTTCTGGCACGATCTATAGATTTACCATTTCTATAGTATGGACTATCTCTTCATCTCTATTTTAGAGAGCCTTGCACTTCCAACAGCAGCCTATCCTCTGTCGTACCCTACTCGGTTAACCATTCGGTCCTTTTCGGTAGTCTCTACACCTTCCTTACTAAATTTTTGTAAGGCTTGGCACGGTATTACCCTAAAAATTGGAGGGCTTCACCGTTAGCAGCTTTAATAACTACACCCCTAGGCAATAGGGTTCACAAGGTTTTTTACTTACTATTACTAGCAAGGGAAACCCAAAGTAAACTCCTTAATCTTTTCTCTAACAGCATCAAGATCTAATAACTCGGTTTCATAAACAATCAAGTATTTAAATTTATTATTTTTCATAAATACTTGCTTTCGCTTATCTCTTTCAATAATTTTATCTATTGAGTGAGCCCATTTCCCATGAACATCAATACAATATTTTCTTCCTAAGTAAAAATCAATTGACCATTTGTCGATTTTCTTTTGCTTAAAAAATACTAAATCGAGCTCAATCAAAATATTTTCAACTTGTTTCTCAATTATTGTATCAAAGTTCTTTTTCCTAACTTTCACACCAAGGTTTTTTCTTCTCTTGGCTACACATGCATCAGAGACACCGTATTTAACAGCTATCTCTACATGTGATAAATAGGGATTTTTAAGTTCTTCCTCAACTTCTTTCGTTTTCGGCAAGTATAATTTCCAGTGTCGCTCCCTTTTTATCCCCAAAAGTTTAAGTATTTCTCCAACTCTTCGTTCATTAAGGTTTATTTCTTCTCCAACTTCTTTCAATTTTCTATGAGAATTCTTCACAATGTAATCAACTTGCCATTGATCAATATTTCTAAATACTCGATTACCTACTTTAACCACTATCTTCTACTCCTCAATAAATAATTTGTAAAAGTCGGCACATCTTGAGTTATTAGAATTGAATGTTGAGTTATTAGAATTGAATGTTGAGTTATTAGAATTGAATGTTGAGTGATTAAGCACTTTTTTGTTGATTTCCGAACATAACTCCTACTTTTTCCCTGATTTGGTTAATGAATATTGCAATTGTTTTTGACTTATTGATGGCTCCTGAAAGCTTTCGCAATGCTTGGGACATTAGGCGTGCTTGCAGTCCAACATGGGAATCACCCATTTCACCTTCAATTTCCGCTTTCGGAACAAGTGCCGCAACCGAGTCAATAACAATAATATCAATTGCTCCACTACGGACAAGTGCTTCAGCAATTTCAAGTGCCTGTTCACCAGTATCTGGCTGGGACAAAAGCAACTCATCTATATTTACACCTAATTTTTGAGCATAAACAGGATCGAGTGCGTGCTCTGCGTCAATAAATGCCGCTTGTCCTCCAGCTGCTTGTACTTCGGCAATCGCATGTAAGGCAACAGTTGTTTTACCAGAACTTTCTGGGCCGTAAATTTCTATAACCCGACCTCTTGGATACCCACCAACACCTAATGCAACATCAAGGGCAAGTGATCCACTTGGAATCGTTGAAATTTTTCTATCCGTTTGCTCACCAAGTTTCATGATGGAACCTTTACCGAATTGTTTCTCTATTTGCTTTAAAGCCATGTCTAGGGCTGCTTGACGATCATTCACATTTTTTCCTCCTTTTTAGCAAGTACACTAATTCAAAGAATTTGTATTATCGAATCTACTTTTACTATAACTGTTTTTTAATAGTTTGCCAAGTAAAATATCGAACATTTATTCGTCTAATTTCAAAAACATTTTTATAACAAAATCGTTATTATACTACTTCAAATTGAAGTTATGAGCAAAAATCAACTCTAATAATCATTTTTTACCTCGATTGATAATTTTTCAAAAAAAAGAAGAATGGCATATACCATTCTTTACTTAGTAAGTTCTTTCATTAAATAATGACAGCCATATTTCACCGTCCGTGATCGGTTACCATTTCTGGAGCTTGCAAGCTCTAATAAAAAGGTTTTCGTTTCGTGATTTTTCCTTGCGATCCCAATCCAAACCGTCCCAGCCGGTTTTCCCTCAAGGGTGTCTGGACCTGCAACTCCGGTAAAGCTAATACCAATATCTGAATCTAGTGATAGCAAAATATTCTCTGCCAGCTCTTTTGCTGTCTCCTTGCTGACAGCACCAAATTGTTGGATGGTTTCTTTTTTAACATTCACCATCTTCTGTTTTGCTTCATTAGTGTAACAAACGACCCCACCTTTTAATATGGAGCTAACACCGGGATAAGAAGCCATTTCAGATTGAAATTGCCCAGCGGTTAAACTTTCCGCGCACGCAATCGTTAAGTTTTGTTTTTCTAGTATTTTAATTAATTCTGCCATTAATGACGTATCGTCATAGCCGTAGAAATAATCTCCGACATAGCTTAATAATTCATGCTCCGCTTGATCAATTAACCGCCTTGCTTCCTCGCTAGATTGATGTTTTGAGGTAATTCTAAGTGTTACTTCAGTTTCAGATGCCAAAGGCGCGATTGTAGGATTTGATTGTCGATCAAGGATACTTTCAATTTCTGTTTCTAATTGTGATTCGCCAATCCCAAAAAATCGAAGCACTCTGGATTCAATCTTCTCTTTAACATCCATTTTCTCTTGAATTGCTTTCATCCCATAGTGTAAAAACATTGGCTCCATTTCATGAGGAGGTCCAGGTAAGAGCACATAGGAATGCGTATCATTATGTAAAAACATACCTGGTGCCATACCATGTTCATTTGGCAGAACCTTGGCACCTTCCAAAACTAATGCCTGTTTTTTATTATTTTCAGTCATTACTCTTTTTGTTCTTTTAAAATAAGCTTCAATAGACTGCATTGCCTGTTCATCAATAACGAGTTTTTTTCCAATATGTTTAGCAATGGTTTCTTTCGTTAAATCATCTTTCGTCGGCCCGAGTCCACCAGTAAAAATGATTAAATTCGCACGTTTTTCAGCAACCTCGATACTTTTTTTTAATCGATTAGCATTATCGCCAACAACTGTATGGTGAAAAACGTTCACACCAATTTCAGCTAAACATTTAGAAATAAACTTCGCATTTGTATTAACTATTTGACCGAGCAAAAGCTCTGAACCAACGGCGATAATTTCTGCATTCATCTATCCTTCCCCCTATGTTTGTGAAAAACTGCTATTTAGAATTAACGAAGACATGGCGATTTTTATATAAATAATCCCAACCAGACCAGATTGTAAAAAATAATGAAATCCACAATGCAATATTCGCTAATGGAAATCCATCTTCCCCAAAAGGAAAATTATGCAGAAGCATTAATACAATAGCGATAGTTTGGGTCCACATTTTTATTTTCCCCGGCATAGCGGCAGCTACAACTTCACCTTCACTAGCTGCTAAAATAGCTCTCAGGCCAGTTACTGCGAATTCACGACTAATAATGATAATAATAATCCACGATGGTGCGGTACCTAGTTCTACTAAAATGATAAAAGCAGCAGAAACAAGTAATTTGTCAGCTAAAGGATCTAAAAACTTCCCTAAATTCGTTACTAAATTATGTTTTCTTGCATAATGACCATCAATCCAGTCAGTAACAGAAGCAAGAATATAAATAATAGCAGCTACAAAATGAGTGACAGGCATTTGTGCATTCATAAGCTCAATACTGCCCCAATTAAAAGGTGCAACCATGATAATAACGAAGATTGGTATTAAACAAACACGTAAAACAGTAATTTTATTTGGTAAATTCACAGATACTTCCTCCATCATCAATTTCTAATAAGAATAGAAATAGTATATCAAAACCTAATTAGAATTTATTAAAAACAATATTACGCTAGCGTATTGTACTTTATATAAATTATTATCTCCCAATAGAATTTATAAAAGCAAGAAAAATAGTCATCTAATGATGACTATTCAGTTTTAGACGGTTCAAATTGAATTGTTATGTACTGATGTACAATATCATTAGGAGAGACTGCAAAATCAATTTTTTCGTCATTAACATAGATTTCTGTTTCAGTCGTTCTTCCTATGTTAAGTATTGCTTTGTCTTCATTTGAAAAATCAATTGTTTGACTCTTCCCATTATTGATCGTTCCATTGAATAATGACTGACCTTTTCCATTTTTAATTTCAAGCCATGGTTCGCCTGTTGAAACAATCTTTAACTCAAATTTGTCTGTATTCGACAATTGATAAGTAGTGTTGTTTCCAATTGTACTAACTGCTTTTATCTCTTGAACAGGTTTTTCTTGTTCCTTTGTAGTATTTTCTTCATCTGAAGATTTCTCTTGATTTTTATTTTTCTCAGTGCTAGGTTTCGTTTGATTTTTTTCATTTGGTTTGTTTGTTTGCTGCACTTGCTCAACAGGGGTTTCCGTTGAATCACCGAGATTTCCCTTTGCATTAGAACCTGCATATTTAGATGCTAGGTACCATACAAGGACAATGGCAGCAAGTATAAAAACCGCAACAAGGATTTTGGGGAAAATTTCAAACATTTTAGATGTTCCTGGTGATACAGTTTTCCTAGTTTGGACACGCGAAATTTTCTCGGGTAAATCCTCATTATAAACTTGTGGTACTTCACTTTTATACTCATCAAATATTTGATCTGTTTCCAAGTCAACTGCTTCAGCATACTGCTTAATAAATGCCCGAACATAGAATTTTCCAGGCATCATATCATAATTTCCTTCTTCAATCCCTTTTAAATATCGCTTTTGTATTTTAGTAATTTCCTGCAAATCATCTAAACTAAGTCCTTTAGCTTGTCTTGCCTCTTTCAGTTTGCTTCCTAACTCCGTCACACAATAACACCTGCCAATCTAATAATCAAATCCACCAAAACCTGTATCGCTAAACATATTATTTTTTTGAATAACTTCATATGTAATTTCTTGATTCGGATTATCTCGTAACTCTATGATATAGTCAAAATCCTCCAAAGAGTATTCGGAATTTTGAACGAAAATATCCGGATGTTCTATGACCTTTACAGCAGGTAGTCGCATAATCTCTCTTACTAGCTGCCAATGTCTTTCATCTGCTCTTTGTGTTGAAACAATTCCATCTAAAATAAAAATATTATCAGAGCTATATTCATCTCTTATTAATTGATTCCGTATCGTTTGTTTTAATAAAGTAGAAGATACAAATAGCCATTTCTTATTTGCGCATACACTTGCTGCTACAACTGATTCCGTTTTCCCCACACGAGGCATCCCACGTATGCCAATTAATTTATGTCCTTCTTGCTTAAATAATTCAGCCATGAAATCAACAAGTAATCCTAATTCATCCCGAATAAAACGGAAGGTTTTTTTATCATCAGCATCACGCTGTATATATCGGCCATGCCTTACTGCTAATTTATCTCTTAATTTCGGTTCACGAAATTTTGTTATTTTAATTGTTTCCATCGTTGTTAATATAGACTCGAGTCTTGCTATTTGTTCATCATTTTTCACTAATAACAAGAGACCGCGCCTACCATCATCTACACCATTAATACTAATGATATTAATTGATAACATCCCTAACAAGGAGGAAATATCACCTAATAGACCTGGTCGGTTTATTTGAATTTCATATTCAAAATACCATTCTTTACGATCCATATAAACCCCCACCAAATATTTTTCTAACATCTAGGTTATATCATATATGATTTTTCATTAATATGAAAGGAAAAAGTAGCCTGTATTGTAGAAAAACACTACGAAACTTTCAAGATATTTGGAGTCAAAGGTTTGATTGGAAAAAGTCAGCGATATAGACGATTTCATTTATTGTCTTTTCCATTCTAAAATACTACTAGCAACACGAACAACTTAAATGTTGTTACATGATAAAAAAAGAGGGGTATATCCCCTCCATTGAATTTATTCCTATTGTTGTTGTGTTCCATTATTTTGGACAAGCTTTACCATTATACTCGCAATTGCCTGCTGCTCATCTTGGGAAGCAACGGACCAGAGATCAGCAAGTACTCGTTGTTGTTCATTTTTTGGATCGACCTGCTGTGAAAGATAATCACCCACTTGTTCTGCTAATCCATTAATTGTGTCCTGTGACATCCCTTGTTGTTTCGCTTGATTTAATCGATCTCCCAGAAAGTTTTTCCATTGATCCCAGTTTTCTAAAACAGACATCATTCGAACCTCCTTATATTAAGTTCGAAGTTATTTTGCTCTTTACAGATTTATTTTATACACATTTTTTACGTATACCATCCGCCATTTACCGCTAATACCTGCCCAGATATGTAAGATGCCTTTTCAGAAAGTAAAAATAGAATCGTTTCAGCAATTTCATCAGGTCTTGCTAATCTTCCCATAGGAATTTCTTCTTCTAACATTTGTAGATCTTCAGCTGTAAACATATCAAGCATCTGCGTCTTTACGGCTCCAGGAGCAACAGCATTGATCCTTACACCATTCCTTGCCACTTCTTTGCTTAGCGCTTTTACAAAAGAAATTTGAGCTCCTTTTGCAGTAGAGTAAACAACTTCACAGGAAGCACCCGTTTGCCCCCAAATTGAACTAACTAATACAATATGTGAACGAGTATTTTTCATTAATTTAGGCAATAAACTTTTAATAATAACCATAGGTGCATATACATGGACCTTCCACATGCTTTCAAAAACCTGTTCATTTGTATCAACAAATAATCCATAGTGGGATATCCCACTAACGTAACAAATCGCATCTATGTGAAAAATATTGTTTAAAAGCTTAGAAATCCCTTCATCTGTTGAAAGATCTGCTTGAATCGGAATCATCTCAATTTTGTAATTTTCAAGCTTCCTTATTAATCGATCCATTGCCGCTTTGTTTTTATTGTAATGAAGATATAAATTCCAGCCATCCTTTGCCATGGCAATCGCAGTTGCTGAGCCTATCCCTCCGCTTGCTCCAGTAATTAACGCAAATTTTTTCATGATCTTTCTCTCCTAATTCGTTGCACTTTACTAATAGATAAACAAGAAAAACCCGGAAACTACCGAGTTTTTCCCTCTAAATCATTTTAAACGTCCCAGCTAACATTAAAATCGTTTTTATTTATTCGGAACAACCTGACAAACAGTGAAACGATCTTCTTCAAAGAAACGTTCAGCAGATTTTTTCAAATCTGTAAAAGTGATTTCTTCTAATGAAGGCACTACATCAAAAAGATTCATTTCGTTGAAAGCATATCTTGTAAACTGATTCGCGATAAAATCTGGAGAATTTAACTGCCGTAAGAATCCTCCAATTTTCTTTTTCTTCGTTCTTTCCAACGCCTCTTCAGTAAAATGCTGACCATTTTTTGCTTCTAACATAATTTTTTGCAGCCTATTGGCTAACTCATCTGGATTTTCAGTATCCCCTCCAACCATAGAGAAGCCGAAGCCACCTTCTTGAGTATAGTCATAGGAGAAAGTTTCATCAATTAATCCTTCATTATATAATTCAAAATAATTTTTTGAGCTTTTCCCGAAGAGAATGTCTAATAATATATTTATCGTTAGTTCATTTTTAAGCATTTCTTTACCACTTTGATTTACATCGCATGCTTTTACTCCAACTAAACATTTTGGTGTTTGAACATTCATACGCAGTACACGCTTTTTCTCGGCTACTTGTGAAGGCTCTTCTTCAAACCGGCGTTTAATTTCTGGCATGTCTTTATAATCTTTTTTATTTTGATTATCACGAATTAGAGTCATTGTTTGCTCAGGATCAATAGCTCCAACGACAAAGATAAGCATATTACTTGGGTGATAGAAGGTATGATAACACTCATATAAAAGCTTATCTGTTATCGGAGAAATCGATTCAATTGTACCAGCAATATCAATTTTTACTGGATGGTGCTGATACATATTTTCAATTACTCCAAAATATAAACGCCAATCAGGGTTATCATCATACATCGTTATTTCTTGACCGATGATCCCTTTTTCTTTTTCTACAGTCTTTTCAGTAAAATATGGACTTTGCACCATATCGATTAACGTTTCTAAATTTTTTTCTACATTTGAAGTACTAGAGAACAAATAAGCTGTTCGGTTAAAAGTAGTAAATGCATTTGCAGATGCACCTTGCTTACTAAATTGCTGAAAGACATCTCCATCTTCTTTTTCAAATAGTTTATGCTCTAAAAAATGTGCAATTCCATCTGGGACATGTTTATAATCCTTTGATTCTAATGGGATAAAGTCATTATCTATTGACCCATATTTTGTTGTAAATGTTGCAAAAGTCTTACTAAAGCCTTTTTTAGGTAACACATAGACATCAAGTCCATTAGACATTTTTTCATAATAAAGTGTTTCATCTAATTGTTCAAATACAATTTCTTTCATGCTTCATTTCCCTCCATTCCTGTTAAGAAATAGATTGTGTCTAACTCAATTTTTTCTGCCACTTTAATGATATCTTGCTTTGTCACTTTAATTATCCCCTGTATCCAATCATTGACAGTTAATTTTTGTTGAGCAATTACATTATGATATAGTATTTCGACTAAGCCTCTGGATGTGTCGGTGGTTTCTAATAGTTGATTATTTATAACCGCTTTCGTTTGTTCAATTTCTTGTTCTGAAAAATCTCCTTTTTTCATTGCATCCATTTGTTCACGAATGATCGTGACAGCTTGATCATAATTTTTTGCTTCTATTCCACTCATTACCATTAATAAGCCTTTATGACTCTCAAGTCGACTTGCAGCATAATAAGCAAGACTCGCTTTCTCACGAACATTAATAAAAAGCTTGGAATGTGAAAAGCCGCCAAAAATTCCGTTAAATAATTGAAGGGCAAAATAATCATTATCGCCAAATATTACATTTGTTCTGTATCCGATGTTAAGCTTTCCTTGTTTAACATCTTGCTTTTCCTTTATTTCTTTAACTTTCTCAACTTGGATACTTTGTTTGTTTTCAAATGGGTGCGATGTTCTATTTTCAAAATTTAGATTTTCACAAAACATTTCAACTTCTATTTCATCAACATCACCAATGATATATAAATGTAATTCGTCTTCATTTATTGCTTTTTGGTAATAATCAAATAATGTTTTCGGTGTTATTTCTTCTACTTTCTCAAGCTTACCATTGGCATCCAATGCATATGGTTCATCTTTGCACATCTCTTCAACAAGTCGGACACTCGAATATCTCATTTTATCATCATAAATAGATTGAATTCTTTGCTTGAGTGTCCTTTTTTCTTTCTCAACTGTTTCTGGATGAAAAGAATTATTTTCGATATTTGGATTCAATAAAACCTCTGACAAGAAATTTATCGCTTTTTGAAGCAATGGTGTAGAATCTTTGAGGAACTTTTCGTTGGCAATATCCACTGAAAAAGACATAATATGCTGCTCACCTTTTTTAGCTAAGTCAACAAAAAAACCAGCACCGTATAAATCGTCTAAATAAGTTCTTAAGGCAGTAGTTGTCGGATATTGTTTCGTACTGCTTTGTAAAACATTTGGTAAGAGCGCACGAAGTGTTACCGTCTCTTCGGAAAGAGGTGCTTTCATTTTCCAGACAAGTGTATTTGTTTTATATTTACTTGTTTTTACAATATGTAGCGTGTAACCGTTTTTCTTAGTAGTAATTTCATCTGCTATCGCCATAGCCATGCCTCCTTTAACTTACTTTTATTATTTTGTTATGTAGTTATCCTTACTATACATGTTAATGTTCATGTCCTACAAGTATTTACCTTTTGTACCAGTTATTTTTATTAATATCATTTGGGTTTAAACTTTTTAGACGCAAAAAAGACTCCGAAAAATTCGGAGCCTTCAATAAAAAACTATCTTTGTCCTTTGATATAAGGAATACCACTGGCTTTTGGTGCATCAGCACGTCCTATGAATCCAGCCAGAGCTAATATAGTTAATACATATGGTGCAATCAATAAATAAACACTCGGGATATCCTTAAGGAACGGGATATCTCCTCCTATAATACTTAAGCTTTGGGCAAATCCAAAGAACAATGCAGCTCCCATTGCACCTAATGGATGCCATTTACCAAAAATCATTGCGGCTAAAGCCATAAATCCTTGTCCAGCAATCGTTGAATGACTGAAATCTAGTGTGATCGTCTGTGAATATACTGCTCCACCAAGTCCACCAAATACGCCTGATAACATTACCCCTATATATCGCATTTTCGTTACATTAATTCCCATTGTATCTGCTGCTGCAGGATGCTCCCCTACAGATCGAAGTCTTAATCCAAAAGGAGTTTTATAGATAACAAACCAAACAACAAAAGACATTATGATTGCTAGATAGGATGCGTATGTTACATTACTAAACAACAGTTTACCAATAACCGGAATATCACTGAGAAAAGGGATGTCAATTTTACGAAAATTTTCTGTAATAAAATCAGTTTGTCCCTTATCATACCACTTCTTCACTAGAAACAATGATAACCCTAATGCAAAAAAGTTTATTGCAACACCACTTACCGTTTGATCTGCTCTAAATGTTATTGATGCAACGGCATGTAATAATGCTACAATTGCTCCAGCAATCATAGCTATAATTAAAGCAATCCATGGGGTAGCTTCTCCGAAGGTTTTTGCAAAAGTTAAATTAAAAACGATAGAACTAAAAGCCCCGATAATCATTAGCCCTTCTAAACCGATATTAACAACTCCTGATCGTTCAGAGAAAACTCCACCTAATGCAGTGAAAATAAGCGGAGCAGCTACTAAAAGGGATGAAGTAATGATAATTTCAAGTGCAGTCATTAAATCCACTTATTTCACCTCCTTTTTAAAACGAGTAATAATCCATTTAATCATATAGCTTGAAGCTACAAAGAAGATTATTAATGCAATTACGATTTCTACAAGTTCATTTGGCACTCCAGCTTCAATTGGCATATTTAGAGATCCAACCTTTAAACCGCCAAAAAGAATAGATGCAATTACAACTCCAAAGGCTGTGTTTCCACCTAAAAGGGCGACGGCAATTCCGTCGAAACCTACACCAGAGAAGCTTGATTGTATAAATGCCATTCCAAAGGTCCCAAGTCCTTGCATTGCTCCAGCTAGACCAGCAAATGCCCCTGAAATAACCATCGACTGCATAATATTTTTATTTACATTCATCCCTGCATATTGAGAAGCATGCTGGTTAAACCCAACTGATCGGAGTTCATACCCTTTCGTTGTTTTTTCAAGTAAAAACCACATAATAATTGCGGCAATAATTGCAAGATAGATTCCATTATGAAGACTTGAATAGTCTGTAATGCTTTGTAAAAAGTCTGATTTTAATGAAGCAGACTTTGGAATTTCCACAGTCGTATCTGCTTGTTTAGTAAGAACATTACGAATAATAGCATTAGTTACATGTAAAGCGATATAGTTCATCATAATTGTAACAATTACTTCATGAACTCGAAACCTTGCTTTTAGAAAACCAGGGATAAATCCCCAAAGTGCACCTGCAAGAGCAGCGGCAATAATTGCAAGTGGTAAGTGGATGAATTTTGGTAAATCAAAGGCTAGTCCAACCCAAACAGATACTACCCAGCCAACAAGAAGCTGTCCTTCTACACCGATATTAAATAGACCTGTTCTGAAAGCAAAAGCTACCGCTAAGCCAGCAAAAATATATGGTGTGACTTGGCGAAGGGTTTCTCCAATATAAAAGGAGTCCCCAAATGCACCATTCCACAATGCAAGATAACCATCTATCGGATTATATCCACTGATTAGCATAATAATAGCCCCTGCGATCAATCCTAATAAAACAGAAACAATTGGTATTAAAATATTTAATAAACGATTAGACATTCGCTTTTTCACCTGCTCCCTGACCCTTGGATCCTGCCATTAATAATCCAAGTTCTTGTTCTGATGTCGTTTTTGGATCTACAATATCAACAATCTTACCTTCGTAAATAACGGCTATTCGATCACTTACATTTAAAACTTCATCAAGTTCAAAGGAAATTAATAATACTGCTTTTCCATTGTCACGCTGTTCAATTAGACGTTTATGAATAAATTCAATTGCACCAACATCTAAGCCCCTTGTAGGCTGTGCTGCAATTAAAAGATCAGGATTCCTGTCAAACTCACGGCCAATAATTGCTTTTTGTTGATTTCCTCCAGATAATGAACGTGCTAATGTAAATTCACTAGGTGTACGAACATCAAACTCTTGAATAAGCTTGGTCGCTTTTTTGTATATTTGTTTAAAATTTAAAATACCGCCTTTTGAAAAAGGCTTTTGATAATAAGTTTGCAAAACAATATTTTCGCCAATTGGAAAATCAAGAACCAGACCATGTTTATGACGATCTTCAGGAATATGTCCAACACCGGATTCCGTAATTTTCCGAGGCTTTAAATTACGTATCTCTTTTCCATTAATCTTGATAGAGCCGCTTTCAGATTTACGAAGGCCAGTGATTGCTTCAATTAGCTCAGTTTGACCATTTCCATCAACACCAGCAATCCCTACTATTTCACCGGAACGGACATTTAAATCTAATCCTCGAACAGCTTGTACCCCTCTAAGGTCTTTTACTACTAAATCTTTTATTTCCAATACATTGTTTGTTGGACTAGCCGCCTTCTTTTCTGTTTTAAAAACTACCTCACGACCAACCATTAAATTTGCAAGTTCATTTGGATTTGTTTCCTTAACATTTACTGTCCCAATTCCTTTACCTTTACGGATAACAGTAACTCGATCACAAACTTCCATTATTTCTTTTAATTTGTGCGTAATTAAAATGATCGATTTTCCTTCTTTTATTAACGTTTTCATTATTTGAATAAGTTCTGTAATTTCTTGAGGCGTTAAAACAGCTGTTGGTTCATCAAAAATGATGATTTCGGCCCCTCGGTATAATGTTTTTAAAATTTCTACTCTTTGCTGCATTCCAACAGAGATATCTGCTATTTTTGCCCTTGGGTTAACCGCTAAACCATACTTTTCTGAAATTTCTCGAACTTCTTTTTCTGCTTTTTTAATATCAATCGTACCAGATGATTTTGGTTCTTTACCGAGAATAATATTTTCTGTAACAGTAAATGTATCCACCAACATAAAATGCTGATGAACCATACCAATCCCTAGATCATTAGCAATGTTTGGATTAGTTATTTTAACCGCTTTCCCATTTACACGAATTTCTCCTTTTTCTGGTTGATACAAACCGAAAAGAACGTTCATTAATGTTGATTTTCCTGCCCCATTTTCGCCTAAAAGAGCGTGAATCTCCCCTTTTTTCAGTTGCAGTGTTATGTTATCATTTGCAACAATTCCTGGAAATTCTTTTCGAATACCGAGCATCTCTATTACATATTCCACTCTTTTCACTCCTTAAAAAAGGTAAACGCTATTTTTCTAAAACTTATAGCTTAAACAATATACATCGTACAGTGTATAATTCCTACATTATTACTTTAAAGGGATTCTAAAAAATTCTAAATGAAAAGTAAAATGCAAACCAATAGTTTTTACTTTTCAGTTAAAACTTTTTTGTGGGATTGAAACCAAGTTTCAATCCCACTTTTAATAAAATTATTTAGTAGGTTTTAAAGGTACTTTGACTTCACCATTAATAATCTTTTGCTTCCATTCGTCAACAGCTTTTAATACGTCAGGAGATACATTATCTTGTGATGGAGAAATTCCTACAGCGTCTTCTTTTAAGCCGTATTCAATCTGTTTACCGCCAGGGAAGTTACCATCCATTGCTTTTTTAGATAAATCTTTCACTGCTAAGTCTACACGCTTGATCATGGATGTTAATGTTACACTATCCTTACCATTGTATTTGCCTTCTTCCACTTGGTCACGGTCAACACCGATTACCCAAATGTTTTTACTTGGATCTTTTTGTTTGATGTTTTTAGCTTCTGTAAAAACACCAACACCAGTTCCACCTGCAGCATGATATATAATATCAATACCAGATTGATACATTGCTGCTGCCATAGATTGACCTTTATCCGCTTTGTCGAATGCACCTGCAAAGTCAATTTTAATATCAGCTTTAGGGTTAACCGCTTTCACACCTGCTTGGAATCCAGCAGCAAATTTATTAATTAAGTCACTATCTGTACCGCCAATAAAGCCAACTTTATTTGTTTTTGTCGTTAAACCTGCTACTACACCAACAAGGAAAGAGCCTTCATGTTCTTTAAATGTAATGCTTGCTACATTGTTTTTACCGGTAATAACATCATCAACAATGGCAAAATGGCTATTTTTACGTTGGTCAGCAATTTCTTCAATTGCAGGTTTTAGTATATAACCAATACCATATGTTAAATCGAATCCGTTACGAACAGCTGTGTTTAAGTTTGTTTTATAATCTGAAGGTGATTTTGATTGAAGATAGTCATAACCTTTTGTACCTTTTGTCAAACCATTTTCTTTACCAAACTCTTCAAGACCTTCCCATGCAGATTGGTTAAATGATTTGTCATCAACTCCACCGACATCTGTAACTAAAGCAACTGTGAAGTTTCCTTTCTTTTCATTCTTACCAGTTGTACCTTGTCCTTTGTCACTTGTACCACAAGCACCTAAAAGTGTTCCTGCAGCTAATACTAGTGAGAGAGCGAAACCGATTTTACGCTTTTTCACTTTTTGAACCCCCTATTTTTTGATTTAATTAGGTAGAAGCTAAATTCGTTTTCGAACGACATGAAAACTGAATTTATCCGCTTTAAAATAGTTAACAGAGTATAGGATCGGTTTTTCATCTTCATTGTAATGAAGCTGTTTTAGAACTAATAAAGCGGTTTCTGGATCACATTCAAGAATTGGCGATACCTTTTCGTGGTAGCCAATTGGTACAATTTGAGTAATTGCATGAGTGATCTTTTTCCCGTTTGTTTGTTCTAAAATATCAAAAAGAGAACCGTCATGATAAGAATATTCCCTAGAAAAAAAATTATCCGGTATTTTATCAATACAGTATACAACCGGATTGCCATTAGCTGTTCTTACTCTTTCAATGACTGCAATTTCATCCTCTTCACCACATGAAAAACGACTGATATCCTCCTCGGTTGGCATTTGGGTCTTTGAACTTAAGAATATAGTTCCTGGTTCCATTCCACCTTGTTTAATCATGTCGGTAACACTGCATAATTGTTCAATTCCTGAAGTAAATAAAGGCTTTGGATTAACAAATGTACCGACACCATGACGACGAGTGATAGCGTTTTCTTCTTCTAGAATCCGAAGTGCTTCTCGTAGTGTCGCTCGGCTAACACCAAGCTGCTTTGCTAAGTCAAATTCAGATGGTAATTTTTCTTTTTCTTTATATACTCCAGCATCGATGTCTTTTTTAAGACGATCAATCACTTGAAGATATAGATGTCGACTATCTGTTTTAATTAACATAAATGGAAACCACCAAACTTTCGTAAGACATCAGACCTTTGAGCTATTTTACCTACTAATCGAAAATACTATACCATTTTTTCAGCAGTTAATAAATATAAATTTTTCATTTTGTCGAAAAATAGCGATAAGATAAAAGATTTATTACAATTAATTAAAAAGTGCGGAAATCCTTTTATTTCCGCACTTTCCAATCTTATGATGTTTGTTCTTCTGATGGTTTTGGAACGAGAACGGCACGAGGTTTGCTTCCTTCATAAGGACCCACTACTCCCCTAACTTCCATTTCATCAATTAATCTTGCGGCTCTTGTATAGCCAATGCGAAAACGACGTTGTAGCATTGATACAGAAGCTGTTTGCATTTCAGCAATTAGCTGAACCGCATCATCATACAATTCGTCATCTACTTCTTCAACCAATTCTGGAACATCGTCTGGAATCATTTCTTCTTGATATTGTGCTTTTTGTTGAGAGATGACAAAGTCTACCACTTCTTCAACTTCCTCATCAGATAAAAATGCCCCTTGAACACGAACTGGTTTAGATGCACCAACAGGAAGAAAGAGCATATCACCTCTTCCTAAGAGCTTTTCAGCTCCTCCCATATCAAGAATGGTTCGGGAATCCGTTGCGGATGAGACAGCAAAGGCGATTCTTGAAGGAATGTTCGCTTTAATGACCCCCGTAATTACATCTACGGAAGGTCGTTGAGTTGCAATAATTAAATGAATACCAGCTGCACGAGCCATTTGAGCTAGTCTTGTTATTGAATCCTCTACATCATTAGATGCTACCATCATTAAATCTGCAAGCTCGTCCACAATAACTACAATATATGGTAATAGTGGTTGTTTTTCACCAGTTTCAACATTATGTTTTTTCACATGCTCATTATAACCTTCAATATTTCTTGTTCCAGTATGCGAAAACAATTCATAACGGCGTTCCATTTCACTTACCACTTTTTTTAATGCTTGTGATGCCTTTTTTGCATCGGTTACGACTGGAGCCAATAAATGTGGAACACCATTATATACATTTAATTCTACCATTTTAGGATCTACCATCATTAATTTCACTTCATGTGGTTTGGCTCTCATTAAAATACTAGTGATGATGCCATTTATACATACACTTTTACCGCTGCCTGTGGCACCTGCTACAAGTAAATGAGGCATTTTATTTAGCTCAGCTAGAACTGCTTCACCAGTAATATCCCTGCCCAAGCCAATTTGTAATTTTGATTCGGGTTTATCTAATTCCTTTGGTTCTAAAACTTCACGGAGTGATACAACAGCCACTTCGGAATTTGGCACTTCTATACCAATGGCAGATTTCCCAGGAATAGGTGCCTCCATTCGAATGTCTTTAGCAGCAAGCGCTAATGCAATATCATCACTTAAACTAACAATTTTACTTACCTTAACCCCAACATCTGGATGTACCTCATATTTTGTTACTGCTGGACCAAGATGTACCTGAGTAACCCGAGCTTTCACTCCAAAGCTTTGAAAGGTACGCTCAAGTTTTGCTGCATTTGCATGAATTAAATTGTACTCACTACTTTGATCGGTTGCCTTCGGTCTCTTTAATAAAGTGATTGGAGGTAGTTGATATGCCTCATTTTCCACCTCTGTAAAAGTAATATTTGGAGCACCATCATCTTCAATTGCTTTATGATTTGTTTGCGGAGTTACTTTTGGGTTATCTTCAGGTAGTTGAATTATTTTTTCTTCTTCATTAGGAGTAAATGTTCTTTCAGTAAAACTGGAGATAATAGGTTTTAATTCTTTTTCTTTTTCCGGTTCTACTAAAGAATGATTCTGTTCAGCTTTATTATGTATATTTGCTTCTAATCGTTTCTTTTCTCTTTTTTCTTTTCGATCATTTTTCCAGCCTTGTAAATCTTGTTTTGATGCTTCCCACTGCTGATTTGCAAACTCCTTCATTCGATGGCCTATTTTTTCAAATAGAACTCCAAATGATTTTCCGGTAATGAGGACAAACCCAATCATCATTAAAACAATACATAGGATTTTTGTACCTAATGAATCAAATAGAAAATGGGAAACAGCAAAAAGAACAGCACCAATTATTCCACCTCCCATATCTGGAGATGAGGTTTCTCCTCTTACTTCTTGCCAAAAAAGTTCCCAAGTACTCTGAATTACACTTGGATTTTTTATATGTCCCGAGCGAGTTAATAATTCGAATAACTTTACATGACTTAATAGTAATAAGCTTATAATAAAAATATATATTCCACATAACCTTCGTCCAAAAAAGTACGGCCAGCCTCTCTTAATCATTAAATAAACAGCTAACCAAATCAAACAGACTAAAGCGATCATGTACCATTCTCCAAGAAAAAAACGAAAAAAGTACACAAATGCTTTACCAACTGCTCCAAGCTTAATAATTGAAATTAAACTAAGAGCGATTAATATTATCCCTACTAATTCAAATCGGATATTTGTTTTTATTTGCTCAGATTTCTTGCTCCGCCTCTTTCTTTTCGCCATTTATTTCACCCTCACGAATACCTTAAATTAATGTAAATAAGAAGGAAGCAGCCAATACTGGCTGCTTACTTTTTTCCTTATTATAGCATAACCTTCTATCGAACGGGAATTTCTCTAGTAAAATGATATCATCTGACCAGGAGTTATGTCGCCCCTCAAGAAATCGACGGGATTACTGCTTAATACTCGTACTACTCGATAATTATTTTCCATTTGTTCCACTAGTATTGGAATACCATTATACATAATTTCCTTATAATTAGAGAATTCACTGCTGTCTATTGGGAAAACCAAATCATGTGGGATTATAGTATATAGAATCATTGAATAATACCTTCCGAACTGTTTTGAGTTTTATTTAGCTTTATTAATTCATTTAATTTTTTCAATGCTTTCCCTACTCCTCCCACTTCATCGATTAATCCCGATTTTACAGCGTCGTCCCCAATTACATTTGTCCCAATGTCTCTTGTTAGATTTCCTTTAGCAAACATTAATTCCTTAAATACTTCTTCGTCAATTTTCGAATGTTGTTTAACGAAGTTTATTACTCTTTCTTGCATTTTATCAAGATATTCAAAGGTTTGAGGTACACCGATCACTAGTCCTGTTAAACGAATCGGATGAATCGTCATTGTAGCCGTCGCAGCAATAAATGAATAATCACAGGATACTGCAATTGGTACACCAATAGAATGCCCCCCTCCAAGCACAATAGAAACTGTTGGTTTAGATAAGGAGGCAAGCATTTCTGATATAGCTAGTCCCGCTTCTACATCTCCTCCAACTGTATTTAATATGACTAGAAGGCCTTCTATTTTAGGATTTTGTTCAATTGCAACGATTTGAGGAATGACATGCTCATATTTAGTCGTTTTATTTTGAGGCGGCAGTTGAATATGTCCCTCAATTTGTCCCACAATTGTTAAACAGTGTATATTTGTATCTTGTGATAATTGTGGGACATTTGTTTGGCCCAGCTGTTGTATTTTATCAATTATTTCAGATTTATTTTCCTTATTCTCATCTTGCTTTTCAGGTGATGGCTGCTCCATTCGAATATCTTTTTCCATCTCAAATCTCCTTTATTAATTGCAATTTACAAATTATTGGAAATACAATTTCTAATTGCTTATTAAATAGTTTATTAATAGTATCCACTGTCAGGCTTTTTTCATTCATTTATTAGAATGCATTATAAGCAAAAAACAGGTGTCCTTTAATAGGAACACCTGTTTTCTCTTTTATTTCTTTTTATACCTCCATAATGATTGGAAGTATCATTGGCCGACGTTTCGTTTTTTCATATAAGAAGTAATTTAATTGATCACGTATATCTTGTTTAATACTAGACCAATCGAATGCATCCTTTGACATATTTCTTTCAACAATTTCACGGACAAGCTTCGTTGATTCACCCATTAATTGTTCTGATTCTCTTACATAAACAAAGCCGCGCGATATGATTTCTGGACCTGATGCGATGGATTTTTTTACTTTGTTTAATGTAACAACGACAATGAGAATTCCATCTTGAGATAATAGTCTACGATCTCGTAAGACTATGTTGCCGACATCGCCAACACCGATCCCATCAATTAATACATTACCAGAAGGAACTCTTCCACCTATGCTCATTTTCCCATTTTTATATTCAATTACATCCCCTTTACCAGGGATAAAGATGCGATCTTGCGATATGCCTACTTGTGTGGCAAGCTTTCCATGTGCAATTAACATACGGTATTCTCCCTGAACAGGGATAAAGTATCTTGGTTTCATTAAATTCAACATTAATTTCAAATCTTCTTGCATGCCATGCCCAGTAACATGTACTTTATTTGAGCCTGATAATACAGTTGCCCCTGCACGATAAAGCATATCTATCGTTTTCGACATATATAATTCTAAACCTGGAGAAGGACTAGCAGTAATAATTACTGTGTCACCTTTTTCAATATTAACATGCTTATGAGATCGCTTTGCCATTTTTTGCAATACAACAAATGGTTCGCCTTGATTTCCAGTTGCAAGTATAACAATTTTATCGCTTTCATATTGATCGATGTCCTGTACTGGTATAATTAAATCTTCTGATTCAATTTGTAAATATCCAAGTTTTAAAGCAATATCATATATTCTTTCTAAGCTCTTACCAACAACTGCTACCTTTCTGCCATTCTCATGAGCAGCCTTGAACACCTGCTGAATACGTAATAAATTTGAAGCAAAACACGCTAATATAATTCTCCCTTTCGCAGAATGAAAGGCAGTAGACATATGATTAGCAACCACTGTTTCAGATATTGCATAGCCTGGACTTTCCGCTTCAGTACTATCTGATAGTAAACAAAGCACACCCTCGTTTCCGATGTTAGCCATTTTTCCAATTTCAGATTGATAGGGGCCTTGAACACCTTGATCAAACTTAAAATCACCGGTATGAACGATATTTCCTTCAGATGTATGGATACAAACACCAACTGAATCAGGAATACTATGGGTTGTCTTAAAAAAGCTGAGTTCAGCCGAATCAAATTGCAAAACTGTATCAGAATGAATGGTGACAAATTCAATTTGACGCTTAATTTTCACCTCTTTTAACTTTTCTTTAGCTAAAGCAACCGTCAACTTCGTTCCATATACTGGAACGTTTATCTTCATTAAAATATATGGAAGTGCACCAATAGCATCCTCATGTCCATGTGTTAGAAATATTCCCTTAACCCGATCTTTATTATATTCCAAATATGTACTATCAGGGATGACAATATCGATTCCTAACATTTCATTTTCTGGAAACATCAGTCCCGCATCAATTACAAATATGTCTTCGTCTACCTCAATTACATACATATTCTTTCCAATTTCCCCTACTCCTCCAAGGGGTATAATTTTTATCAATTCATTTTTTTTCTTTTCCAAATCTTGTTCCTCCCATGCTGTATTTCCGATCTACATCAGTTATCTTCATTATAATCGAAGATGAATTTATACATCAATCTATTGTAACGTTTATGTCGTAAATATTTTTCCCTGTTTATTTAATAGGGAAGTTTTTATGCCAATTAAAACTGAGTTCGATCCTTCCTGTTGCTAATACCACTATTAAAAATATAGGGGTGCCCCCAAAGCATCTTGCACCACAGTCAATTTCAATATATAGGTTTCAACTTCTAACGATAGCTCCTATAAATTGAAGTCTGGTGTCTAATGCTTACTTTTGGGACACCCTCATCTTAGAAGGTATATATTTTATTAAAGCTGTTTTCGTGTTGATATGAAAAGAATCTATTTTAATTAATGGAAATAAATTGATCTTTCTGTAACAGCTCCATTAAATATATTAACTTATGTAATTCCTTTATATCATTGTTTGAATTCATTAAAGCAATTTGAAGCCAGTTTTTTTCAACTAAATACCGATTTCGATAATGTACTAAATAACCATTTAAATATAAATCTTCTCCAAATGCAAGTGAGGAGAAATTCTCCGGTAATTTTATTGTAATAACACATGGAGAAGAATGTTGTTCATCAACGACAAATGAAAAGTCCTTATTCTTAAAAAGCTCGAATGCTTGCATAAAGAAAGATTTTCTTTCATCTAAATAATCAGGATTAGAAAATTTGTTAAGAGCATTGTTTAAAGCATAAAATAAGTTCGAGTTTTGGGAGAACGGAATCCCCATGCTTTTTTGATAGTACATGATATCAAGATATCTAGGAACAGGGAATAAAGTATTTTCTAATTTATAAAAAAAGACAAAAGATAAACCTGTATAACCTCCGATAGCTTTTCCAGATACACCAGTAGCTAAATATATCGATTCAAAATTTAAAGGAACTGCACCAATAGAACTAATTGCATCAACACATATTTTGATAGAGTATCGTTTTCCTAATTCCTGAATGGCTTCAAAGTCATTAAGCATTCCTGTTGATGTTTCACAATGAACAAACCATAACCAATCATATTTTTTGCTTATTAATTTTTCTTCAATTTCTTTTAATTGGAATGTATTCCCCCACTTATAAGACAGATGATCAAATTGTAGTTGAAATCGCTTTGCATGGTCAACTAATCTCTCACCAAATTCTCCATTAGATAAAATTAAGCCGTTTGTTCCTAATCCGGCTAAGTGGGCAGAAACTGCATCATTACTTAATGTTCCAGTTCCAGTAAGAACGACAACATGATTAGTATTTGTCATTTCTTTTAATTTCTTATATACCGAATCAACAACGGATTTATGCTCCTCTGAACGGTGCCAAATTGGTTGGTAATCGAAAGCGGCTTGTACATTATCATCTATAGTGACTGGACCAGGTAAAAACGATGAAAGATGGGAAATCGCTTTTAAATTTTCACTAGTTAAAAATGTTTCTTTTGTTAAATACATAGGTTGAAACAAAGCATCTCCTTTACCAACCAAATGGGCAAAAGGCGTGAAGCCTAAATGGCGGTATAATTTGCTTTGACGTGTTGTGCCAGAAATAAAAGCGATATCATGTCCTTTTTGTAAACAATAACGAATTAATCCACCAGTTAGTGAGGCAAAAACTCGTCCATTACGATAGTTTTTCTTAACCGCTAACAATCGAACCTCACAAGGTTTGGAAAATGTAATGTCTAAATGCAACTCAATCGTACCTAGTTTTTCATCTAATGAAAAGGGACGAACGTCACGAACGGCCATCATGCCAATTACTTCAGAATTTTCTTTACAAATAATATATTCATTTTCAGAATGAAAACGATCTAAAAGCTTTTTTTTGTCATTCATTTGGTGCTGTGGAATTTCTTCTACAAACGTTTCATAATTTAAATCAAATATTTGGTCAAATTCCTCTTTATCTCTAGCCATTTTAACAATAAAACTCATTTTCATCCCCCACAATTACTTTTTTTCTCTATGTCTCAAAATAATCATGATTGCAATTATGGCAATAATCATGCTTACCCGTATATTGCTTTCAAATAAATATAAAAAAAACGGTACTGTCATAATAGAAATAAGACCAGATTTAGTAAATGACTTAATGAATGGGAATATTATTAAAAACACACCAATAAAACTAAAAGTTGTGTAAGGGGATATATATAACAAGCCTCCAATAAAGGAAGCTACCCCTTTTCCCCCTTTAAATTTATAGATAAACGGAAACATATGACCTATAATTACTAAACCAAAAGCGATTGTTTGTCCAAGTATGTCAAAACCATACAAATCCGTTAACCAACAAACTAAAAATGCTTTTAACATATCTCCGACTAAAACGAGTAAAAATCCTAATTTTCCGAAGGACCTTCCTGCATTTCTTGCTCCTGGATTACCGCTGCCTTCTTGAAAAACATTCTTTTGATAAAAAATTTTTCCAACAATATGGGCGGATAAAATTTGCCCGCAAATATATGCCATAATGTAAATGAAAACCGTTTGCAAAAATATCTTCCTCTACAATATTATATGTACGCTTTTTTCGTAAACTATATTGTTATTAAAAATATGTAAAAAAATCGTCATTAAGATTTTATCAATTTATTCGAAAACTACCTATATGTATCTATATTACCATTATTTTCAGAAATTTGAACAATTCCTAAGAAAAAAGGACTGATTTTTTTTATCAGTCCTAATGGTTTATATACTTCTCACTAAATTTGAAAGTATATTTCGTTCCTCTTCTGTAAGTGGGATTAGCGGAAGTCTAACAGAACCTACATCCATCCCTTTTAATTGTAGTGCCGTTTTAACTGGAACAGGATTCGGTGCTTTAAATAAACCTTTCATAACTGGCAAGAGCTTTTGATGAATTTTAGCTGCTTTTTCAGGACTTCCGTCAAAAAATGCTTGTATCATTTCTTGCATATCATTCCCAATAATATGGGAAGCAACAGATACGATTCCTTGTCCTCCTATAGATAATACCGGCAATGTTATACCGTCATCTCCGCTGTACAATTTAAAATCATCACTCGTTTTAGAAATAATTTCGGTCATTGCATCTAAGTCACCACTTGCTTCTTTAACGGCAACAATATTTGGAATCTCAGCAAGTCTTATGATCGTTTCAGGAAGAATATTTACAACGGAACGACCAGGAATATTATAAACCATTATTGGCAATAAAGTGGATTCTGCAATCATTTTAAAATGTTGAAAAATCCCTTCCTGATTTGGCTTATTATAATAAGGAGCAACAATCATAATTGCATCTACACCGGCACTCTCAGCCTTTTTCGTTAATTCAATAGATGCATATGTGTTGTTGCTGCCGGTACCTGCAATTACAGGAATTCTACCATTTACTATTTTTACAACGTGTTTAAAAAGAGCAACTTTTTCCTCTGTTGTTAAAGTAGGAGATTCACCAGTCGTCCCTGCAACGACGAGTGAATCTGTTCCATTTTCAATTAAATACTCAACCAATTGACTAGTTTTCTGAAAATCAATATTCCCTTTATTATCAAAAGGGGTGACCATTGCGGTTGAAATTCGGCCAAAATGAGTCATATTTTCTCACTCCTTACTTAACACTTGATAATTCTTCCTGAAGGTTAAATGCATCATGTAATGCATTGACTGCTTCAACTAAATCTTCTTCTTTAACTAAAACCCATATGGTTGTATGGCTATCTGCAGACTGAAGTATTCGTATTCCCTTTTCAGACAGTGCAGAGACAATTTTATAGGTAACACCTGGGACACCAGAAATTCCTGCTCCTACTACAGATACCTTTGCACAATCACGTTCAATCATTGGTTCATGTCCAAGTTCCCTTAAAACAAAGACAGCCTTCTCGATTAACTCTTCAGCAACTGTATAAACGACACCTGTTGGCGAAATATTGATAAAGTCAACACTAATATTTTCATTCGCCATTGCTTTAAACACTTCGGATTGCAAGTTATATTGACCGTCTTTAGCTATTACTTTAATTTGTGAAACCTTCGGTAAATAAGCAATACCTGTTACAAGGCGTTCCCTTATTAAATCAGTTCCATTATTTTGGCGATTAACAGATGTTACTAACGTACCTAAATCGTCAGAGTAGGTTGAACGAATTCTAATTGGCACTTTAGCTTGCATTGCGATTTCTACCGCACGAGGATGGATCACTTTAGCTCCTTGATAAGCCATATTGCATACCTCAGTATAAGTAACCACTGGCAAACGTCGTGCATTATGAGCTATTCTCGGATCTGCGGTCATGATCCCTTCTACATCAGTAAAAATATCAATCCATTCGGCATTTAATGCCACTCCTAATGCTGCCGCAGATGTATCGCTTCCACCACGTCCAATTGTAGTCATATCGCCGTTAGGTGCGGCCCCTTGAAATCCAGCAACAACGACAACATCATATAATTTTAGTTCTCGAATTACACGGTCACATTTCATATTGATAATTTTTGCATTGGTATGTTCCGAATTTGTTTTGAAACCTGCTTGCGCACCCGTTAGTGCTGTTGCCTTGATCCCTTTTTCCAATAACATATTCGAAAATACCAAGCTTGAAATGAGCTCACCGCAAGACAACAACGAATCCTGTTCTCTTTTATTCAGTTGAGTATTGGAACCATTTACCATTGATAATAATGTATCTGTTGCATATGGGTCGCCTTTTCTACCCATTGCCGATACTACTACAACAACTTTGTATCCATCATTTAAAGCATGCTCAATATGTTTTAAAGCATATAATCGACTTTCTTCATCTCGTACTGATGTACCACCAAATTTTTGCACAATCAGTTTCATCTTAGCACCTCTTGAAGTTACATAAAAATAATGTATTTATTTTACTAATCCGAGCTTTATTAAACTTTCAGCAATTTGTACTGAATTCCATGCAGCACCCTTTAATAAATTATCCGATACAACCCACATATGAAAGCCTTTTTCATCATCCAAATCTTTGCGTACTCTTCCTACAAAAACATCACTTTTCCCAACAGCAATTGCAGGCATTGGGTATAGCTGCTCTTCTGGATTATCTTGTAGAGTAACTCCTTCAGCATCTTTTAATACTGTACGAATGCCATCTACATTTATACCTTCTTTATCTAGTTCAAAGTACACAGATTCTGAATGACTAGTTTTTATTGGCAATCTTACACAAGTAGCGGCAACTTTTAAGTCAGGCATATGCATGATTTTCTTTGTTTCATTTATCATTTTCATTTCTTCAAATGTATAACCGTTCTCTTCAAATTTATCAATTTGAGGAACAGCATTAAAAGCAATTTGATAATGTTTTTTGTCGCCTTTTACAGGCAATACTTTAGGTTCGAAAGGATTTCCATCAATAATTGATTTAGTTTGATTTTTTAATTCCTCAATGGCTGCAGCTCCTGCTCCAGAAACCGCTTGATATGTGGATACAATCACTTTATGCAGCCCAAAAGCCTTTCGGATTGGTTGTAATGCTACGACCATTTGAATTGTAGAACAATTAGGATTTGCGATAATTCCATTATGAAGCTTTAAATCCTCTTCATTTACTTCTGGTACTACTAGTGGTACTTCAGGATCCATGCGATATGCACTAGTATTATCTATGACAATTGCTCCACGTTTTACGGCTTCAGGAGCAAATAATTTCGAAATATTTCCACCCGCACTAAAAAGGGCAATATCCACACCTTCAAAGCTTTCAGGCTTCGCTTCAAGGACAACAATATCTTCACCTTTATATTTTAATACACTGCCTGCAGATCGTGATGAAGATAAAAGTGTTAGCTTCCGTATAGGAAAGTCTCTTTTTTCTAATGTACGAATCATTTGTTGGCCAACTGCACCAGTTGCACCTACTACAGCAATATGAAAACCTGTTGTTGCCATAAAACATTCCCCTTCCAAATTTACAAATAACCTAGCCAATCATCTATACAATGATAAACTTTATTTTATCATATATATAGCTGTTTCTATACTTTTTTCTATTAAATTAGTAAAAGAGGAGGATGTAACTGGCTCTAAGAAATTCGATGTGAAATAGGATTGGAAGATATCGGACGATTTGCCAATCCCCTCAATCCATGATGACCTTTCTTAACCCATCTACCATTAGTAACAAATTATGCTTTCTTGCTACCTATTCATCTCTAAATCGTTCAACTATGACGGGCTGGAACTGTCTTCCTTCAATGGCTGCTTCCACCGTATCTTGTAAAGCTGACATTCTTGCAACCATTGAATTCGGTTTATTTACAGGATCATCTTGCCCATATGGAATGAAAAATATATTTTTTGTTGCCATTAATCTCATTAAATTAACCCCATTTAATCCGAGTGCATCATTTGTAGAAATTCCTAAAACTACTGGTTTTGAATTTCTCAATGTCGCTTTAGCCGCCATTAATACAGGAGAATCAGTTAGTGCATTAGCCATTTTACTCATCGAGTTTCCGGTGAGAGGTGAAACCACCATACAATCAAGTGGGAGCTTTGGACCTAGCGGCTCCGCATCTACAATTGAATCAATCACTTTTCTACCTGTTACCTCTTCAATTTTGGCAATCCAATCTTCACCTTTTCCAAATCTTGTTTCGGTATTTTTTACAGTAAAGGTTACTACTGGAATTACCTCTGCACCTACCGCTACTAATTTTTTTATTTCTGGGTAAACAGCATCATACGTACAATGAGATCCAGTTAATCCAAAACCAATTCTTTTTCCTTCTAAGCTCATTTTCATTTCTCCTTCCTTTTTAAAACATCATCTTCTAACAACTGTGTAAGAACATTTCCAAGGATTTGACCTGCAGTTTTTGGTGCGACAATTCCTGGCAGGCTTGGCGCCAACAATGCTTTAATTCCCCTCTTCTCTGCATAGCGGAAATCTGTTCCTCCCGGCTTAGATGCTAAATCTATTATTAATGTATGTGGTGGCATTTTTTGTATAATAGCCGCATTTACGATTAAATGTGGTACAGTATTGATACATATATCCAAATCTTTTACTTCAATATCTAAATCGTTTAAATGGAATGGTTTTAAACCCATCTCTGCAATTCTGGCGAGATGCTCTGTTTTCCTAGCCCCTACTTTTACTTTTGCACCTAAATGATGAAAGGCTCTTGCTACACTCATTCCAACTCTTCCTAAACCGAGTACGGCAACATTGGATCCATGTATAGTAAACTCTGTATGCTGTATAGCCATCATGATGGTTCCTTCAACAGTAGGGATTGAATTATAGATAGCTACATCATTACGTTCAAATAATTTCACTAATTTTCGATTGGCTTTTTTCGTTATATTGTCTAAATAAGGATTACTAATGCCTGAATAAATCGTACAGTAGGCAGGAGTTTTTAATATAATATCTTCTGTTAAAATAACTTCCTCGTTTGAAAAAATTGTATCTACCTGTCCTTCGGGATTTGTACCTGTTACAGGTAAAATAATTGCATCAACTTCACTAAAATTAATTTCACTAAGCTTTTCTTTATAAACTCCGGAAAACACATGATCTAATTGTTCAAAACCAATTAAAGACAGTCTTGCGTCTAATTCTGCTAACTTGCGGATTACCTCTAGCTGACGAGCATCTCCTCCAATTACGGCAATCTGCAATCCTGTCAACATCAATATCGTCACCTTCTTTAATGATGATTACGGTTATCACTTTCACATCTTATGTAAGACACGAGGATTAGGTGATTTATCCATAAAATAAAAAAAGATTGGCAAAGAGCCAATCTTAGAGGAAATAGTTTGTATGTGAATTAAAATAGACTTTATTAATAAGGCTGTTTTCGCATAGATTGTTGCTTTTCGTAAATAGCTACAATCCTTATATAAATAGGCTTCGTGCTCTTTTCATCATCCCATACTCATTATGAAAGTAGTAAATAACCGTAAAAATCCTACTAGATATTTACTTCGTAAAATCTCAGCCGATTTTTACTTTGTTGCAGAAAGCAGCAATGTTTCAAAAAAGAGCCATTAATAATTATTTTCAGGTACTTCCAGAATAATCATTTCCGAACCAATTGTACGAATTTGTTGCCAAGGCACTCTGATTTCATTGCTTTGTTTTCTCATCCATTTTCCTGTAGGAATGATCAATGAATGAATTTGTCCAGATTTTTCGTTAAATTCTAAGTCAGTATGACCTAAAACGCCTAATCTTTCTGCTTTTTTAAAATCTACAATTTCCTTGCCGCTTAATTCACTTAACCGCATGAATGAGCCCCCTTTTCTCTTCCTATTAACAATGTACGCTTGTCAGTTATTTTTAGAACGTAGGCTTATAAACATAGAAGATTAGAAAAGTGGCACTGTAAAAAAATAAAATAAAAAAAGTCCCTGGATTCGGGACTAAATTAAATTTTTTGGTAATTTTCCATCTGGACTTACTAAGGCTACTGAAAATTTGGAGGTAAATATTTTCTGGGATAAACGATTAACATTATCAATTGTCACGTTATCAATTTCTTCCACAATATCATCAAGTGAACGATGCTTCCCTAACAACAATTCATTTTTACCGTTTCGACTCATTCTACTATTTGTACTTTCTAGGCTGAGCATTAAATTTCCTTTTAGCTGCTCTTTGCAATTTTGTACCTCTTTACTTGTTACGCCAGTTCTTTTTAAACTGTCCAAAGTCGATTCGACGGTTTCAAATAATTGATTCAATTGTTTCGCACCAGTTCCAGCATATATTGTTACTAAACCCGTATCTTTAAATGACGAATGGTATGAAAAGACGGAGTAGGCAAGACCTCTTTGTTCACGAACTTCTTGAAATAATCTTGAGGACATACTTCCACCTAAAATATTATTTAGAACAATTAAATCATAAATATCGGAATGTCCAATAGGTAAACCTTCGAAACCTAAACACAAATGTGCTTGCTCAGTCTCTTTTTTTCTAACTAAATGACTTTTGTGAAAGGTTGGAATATTTTCGGTTCTTGTTTTATTGCCGCCACTATATGATCCAAATAATGATTCTATTTGTTGAATAAAAGAATCTTTAACATTTCCAGCTACAGAAATAACCACTTGATCTGGTGTATACATATCATGCATATACTGTTTTAATGTTTGTCCTGTAAAAGTCTCTAATGTTTCTTCCTTTCCTAAAATAGGATAGCCTAATGGATGATTTTCATAAATCGCTTTACTTAAAAGATCATGTACAATATCATCAGGTGTATCCTCATACATTTTAATTTCTTCATAAACAACATTTTTTTCTTTAATTAGTTCATCTTCTACAAATGTAGAATTAAAAAACATATCTGCTAGAGTATCAAGTGCAAATTGTGCATGGTTATCCAACACTTTTGCATAATAGCATGTATACTCTTTTGAAGTAAAAGCATTTACTTGTCCACCAATTGAATCAAAAGCTTCAGCAATTTCTCTTGCATTTCTAGTTTTAGTTCCCTTAAAAAACATATGTTCTAAAAAGTGGGATATCCCATTAATTTCTATCCCTTCATTTCTTGAACCTGTTCCAATCCATATTCCTATTGCAACTGAGCGAACAGTTGGGATTTCTTCGTGTACGATTCTTAGTCCGTTTTGACATGTATATTTCTTAATCAATGTTTATCCTCCTAAGCTAGGTGTATTTGCACCTTTAAGCTATTTCGGGTACTTCTTATTCAGTATCTTTATCTTTTCCTAAATTTATTTTTCCATCATTCACTTTAATAATCCGTTCTTCATCCATTAACTTTGATACCGTTCCAATTCTAAGCTGTTTTCGTTTTATTTCCATAATGAGTGTTTTTAATGCTTTTGAAGTTGATTCAGTTGGATGCATAAGAATTAATGCCCCAGGATGTACTTTTGGTATTACCCGATTTATGATCGTTTCCGGAGTTGGATTTTGCCAATCAATTGTATCAACACTCCACATAATAGTACGAAGATTCATCGAATGAGCGATATCCACAACTTCATCACGGTAACCGCCGCTAGGTGGCGCAAATAAATAAACCTGTTTACCTGTCGTAGCCTTTATCACTTGATTTGTATTGATTAATTGTTCACGTACACGCTCTGATGAAAGAGTTTTCATATCAGGATGAGTATATGAATGATTTCCTACTTCATGGCCAGAATCAACAATCATTCTTGCTAATTCAGGATTTTCTTTCACCCACCTGCCTTCAAGAAAAAATGTTGCATGAATATTATTCTCTTTTAATGTTTTTAATATTGAAGGCAAGTATTCATTTCCCCAAGCAACATTAATAAGAAAACTAACCATTGGTTTATCAGGATTTCCACGATATAAGGGTGAAGGAGGCAAATCTTTTAAATGTATTTTCGGTGGTATTTGTTCAAATACTAATTTATTTTCATCAAAGTTCTTATCTTTTTTCATATTATTGTATGAAGCCTTTATATCCACCTTTACACCATTATAGCCCGGAATTGCTTTCCAAACCCTATCAATTTTAGCATCCTGAGGTTTAATCGAATACTTTTCTGCCGCTTGTACAATTTGATTATATAAAACGTTTTGTCCTGCGGCTATGTAACCAGAATCTGCTTTTAATTGAGAAAGATATCTTTCAGTTAATGGATTATTAACGATTAACAATGTAAGGATAGCAATCAAACTTAATCCAATCAAGTTTTTTATTTTATTCACACTCGTATCCTCCCTCTTCTAAAAAATATGAATCAGAAGGACAGGGTAGAACAATAATATCTATTTTCTATCTGGAGAGAATTTAAAAAAGCCAGGTAATTTCCTGACTTTACTCTGGGCTTTTTACCCTTTGGAATATTGTTATTTAAAATAATGTAAAACGAGCCTTACTCTTGGTTTTCTTTTTGTTCTTTTAAAACAGCTTTCCGAGAAAGATTCACACGACCCTGATTATCAATTTCAAGAACTTTTACGAGAATTTCATCACCGATTTTCAAAACATCCTCTACCTTGCGAACTCGTTCCTCAGCAATCTCTGAAATATGAACTAGTCCATCTTTTCCACTGAAAATTTCAACAAAAGCACCAAATTTTTCAATGCGTTTGACTTTTCCAAGGTAAATTTGTCCAACTTCAACTTCTCGGACGATGTCTTCAATAATCTTTTTCGCTTTTTTATTCATTTCTTCATCTGTCGCTGAAATAAAGATGGTTCCGTCTTGTTCGATGTCAATTTTTACGCCTGTTTCTTCAATAATTTTATTAATTTGTTTTCCACTAGGTCCTATTACATCCCTAATTTTATCAGGATTAATAGTCATAGTAAGAATTTTTGGTGCATACGTTGATAACTCGCTACGAGGCTGAGAAATAGTAGCCATCATAGACTCTAATATTTGCATGCGTCCTTGCTTAGCTTGTTGTAATGCTTCTTCCAAAATTTGTCTGGATAATCCTTCGATTTTAATATCCATTTGAAGAGCAGTAACACCTTTAGAAGTTCCTGCAACCTTGAAGTCCATATCACCTAAATGATCTTCCATTCCCTGAATATCTGTCAAAATGGAATAATGTTCACCTGATTTCACAAGCCCCATTGCAATTCCAGCGACAGGAGCCTTAATTGGAACACCTGCATCCATCATTGCTAATGTACTTGCACAAATACTTGCTTGAGATGTAGAACCATTAGATTCAAGTACCTCAGAAACCAAACGAATCGTATAAGGAAATTGTTGTTCACTTGGAATTATCGGTTCAAGTGCCCTCTCTCCTAATGCTCCATGGCCAATTTCTCTGCGACCAGGTCCTCTCATTGGGCCAGTTTCCCCAACACTGAATTGTGGGAAATTATAATGATGCATGAAACGCTTAGATTCTTCGATTCCTAGTCCATCCAAAATTTGAACATCACCTAAAGCACCTAATGTACAAATACTTAAAGCTTGAGTTTGCCCACGTGTAAATAGACCCGATCCGTGAGTTCTTGACAGGATACTAACTTCAGATGATAAAGGTCTAATCTCATCGATCTTCCGACCATCAGGACGAATTTTGTCTTCTGTAATTAAACGGCGAACCTCACCTTTAACTAATTTATTTAAAATTTCTTTTACTTGCTTTAATGTAGCTTCTTCCAGCACTTCACGCCCTTCAAAAGTCTCAATAACTTGGGCTTTCACTGCTTGGATCGCATCTTCTCTCGCATGTTTTTCTTGAACTTGTATGGCTTTAATTAAATCTTCTTCACACATAGCGCGAACTTCTGATTCCAATGATTCATCAATTTCGTATAAAGTTACTTCCATTTTTTCTTTTCCGACTTTTGATACAATCTCTTCTTGGAACGCGATTAGTCTTTTAATTTCATCATGACCAAACATGATTGCTTCGAGCATGATTTCTTCTGGTACTTCATTGGCACCAGCTTCCACCATGTTAATCGCATCCTTCGTTCCAGCTACAGTTAAATGCATATCGCTTTTTTCCATTTGAGAAACTGTAGGATTAATAATAAATTCACCATCGATCCTTCCAACAATTACTCCAGCAATCGGTCCTTCAAATGGAATATTTGATACAGATAATGAAAGTGATGAACCAAACATTGCTGCCATTTCTGATGGGCAGTCTTGATCTACACTCATTACAATACTTACTACTTGAACTTCATTCCGAAAACCATCTGCAAATAGTGGTCTTATTGGACGGTCGATTAATCGGCTGGCCAATATCGCTTTCTCACTTGGACGACCTTCCCTTTTGATAAATCCTCCAGGTATTTTTCCTACAGCATACAAACGCTCTTCGTAGTTAACGGTTAAAGGAAAGAAATCTACTGATTTTGGTTCCTTAGATGCTGTTGCAGTACTTAAAACAGCTGTATCTCCATAGCGCACAAGAACTGAACCATTCGCTTGTTTAGCAAGTTGACCTATTTCAACAGTAAGTTCACGTCCAGCCCAATCAATGGAAAAAACTTGTTTCTTTTGTTCCATATAAAAACTCCTTTCGTCTAATGTATCCATTTTTCATTCATAAAAAAATGCTTAAATTAAAATTTTTCATCGATATTGACTAAAAATAATTATTATTTTTATGTTTTCACTTAATATGTATTGTAAACAAAAAAGATGTACTATTATCCGTAACTTTTTGCCTGAAATGACTGTTATTTCAGAAAAACTATAGATATTCTTTTAATGCTAACAAAAAAGCGGGAAAAATCCCGCTTCTTTTGTTAAATGACAGCTTTAAATTAACGACGTAAGCCAAGTTTGTTGATTAACTCACGGTAACGTTGAACATCTTTATTACGTAGATAAGTTAGTAGGTTACGACGTTTACCAACCATTTTCATAAGACCACGACGAGAATGATGATCTTTTTTATGTGTACGTAAATGTTCATTCAAATTATTAATATCCTCTGTAAGGATTGCAATTTGAACTTCTGGAGATCCAGTATCGCTTTCATGAACTTTAAATTGATTAATAATTTCATTTTTGCGTTCTTGTGTCATTGCCATCCTTTTCACCTCCTAAAAAATAGATAATCCCCTGTTACTGAGCAAGCGTCGGTGACTCGACTTGCCAAGCAAAGGTTCATTACACTGTAATAGAATACTACTTTTTGCTAAAAAAAACAAGTCTACTCCACAATATTTTCAAAGTAATTGATTGTTTCCTCTGTATCCTTTGCGATTTGTTGCTTTAATTGGTCAATACCATCAAACTTCTTTTCATCCCTAATTCTTAAATGCCACTCAATCGAAACTTCTTCACCGTAAATGGAATCATCAAAATTTATTATATGTACTTCAATCGTTAAGGAATAGTCTTCTTTCATTTTAAATGTTGGTTTAAACCCAACATTACAAACCCCGTTAAACCATGTTCCATTTACCTTTATTTTTACTGCATATACACCTGGTTTCGGAATGATATAATCGCTATTTAACTTAATATTTGCAGTTGGAAAACCAATTTGTCTTCCTCTTTTTTCACCGTGAATAACGATGCCCTTTGTTCGATAATATCGACCTAGAACACGACGAACTTCTTTCATGTCTCCATTATTTAATAACTGTCGTGTCAACGTTGAGCTCACTTTTTCTTCTCCTTCTTCCCTATTAATTGCAAGTTTTTCTACAGTGGAACATGTAAATTTGCCTTTTGAATATATAGGTAATGTTTCCATCGTACCTTTACCAAATTTACCAAATGTAAAGTCAAAGCCTGCTACAACATGATGGACATTTAATCCAATAAGATATTGATCGACATATTCTTCAGGCGAAAGATTAGCAAAGCTTGATGTAAATCTAACAACAAATAAATAATCAATTCCCATTGCTTCAACAAGATTTTTCTTTTCCTCTAATGGAGTGATTAATTCAATTTGTTTATGGTTTTGACTTAGAACAACAGAAGGATGCGGGTCAAAAGTCATAACTGCACTTTTCCATTTTTTTTGATCGGCAATTTGCCGAGCAGAGCTTATTACTTTCTGGTGTCCTAAATGAATACCATCAAAATAACCTAGGGCAATGACTAAAGGAGGAAATTCCTCACTTTTAAAAGTATGGGGATGATGTATTGTGATTACCTTCAATTATCTCACCTATTTCTTCCTGTTATCCAAACTGTTTTCACAAAAATAGTTGCTATTAATTGCTGAGCACTTTAACAGGTTTAATTAAATGGGGTTTTTCCGGGTGAATTTTGTAAATAGCTATCACTTGATTTTGATAGATGAAAGCAACCTCTTGATTGCCGTAAATCCATGTATCGTCCTTCGGTAAAACTGCACCATTAAACACTTTCTCTGCTAATGTATCATTAATCATTAGTTTCGGCAAATAAAAAAGTCCTCTTTCAATAGGCAAAATTTTATGCTCTAAAGTTCCTTCTTCCATGCTATTTTCAATATCCGAAAATGTTAAACAATCATCTTTTGTAAAAGATCCCGAGGAAATTCGCGTCAAAAATGACATATGTGCGGGATAACCTAATTTCTCACCAATAGTTACAGCTAAGGTTCTTATATATGTTCCTTTGCTGCACTTTACACGAAAACGAAATGAAATTGTTTTACCTGTAAAGATTGTTCTATCATCAAGTAATTCAATATCATAAATATTTACAGCTCTTGTTGGGCGTTCTACTTCAATTCCCTTTCTCGCATACTCATATAATCGCTTCCCATTAACTTTTACTGCTGAGTACATTGGAGGTGTTTGCTGAATTTCACCTTTAAGTGAATTTAATGTTTCTATTATTTGGTTACGATCAATCGGTTTCTGTATAGTTTTTTCGTCTATGACTTCACCGCTGGCATCCTCTGTTGCTGTTGAGTAGCCGATGGTAACTTCACCAACATACTCTTTTCCTGCATTCGTAATATATTCAGCTACTTTAGTTGCTTTTCCTAAGCATATAGGCAGGACACCTGTCACATCAGGATCAAGTGTTCCAGTATGTCCTACTTTTTTCATTTTCAATATCTTTCTTATTTTAAAAACACAATCATGTGAAGTCATACCTTGTGGTTTCCAAAGAGGAAGAATACCATCCATTTTATTACTCCTTTTTAGGCTATTTTCGTAAAGATTGTTGCTTTTCGTATATAGCTCCAATACTTAATTAAATAGATTTCGTGCTCTTTTCTTCATCCAACACTTTTTATATAAGTGCAAAAACAACCTTAAAAATCCTACTGCCGATTTTTACTTTATTACAAATAGCAACTAAGTTATAGAAAAGAGCTTTATAAAACTTTAAAAAATGGATAGACGAAGTTGTCTATCCATTCTGAACTTAATTATCTGTGTTGATTTCTTTTATTAATGTTTCAATTCGATTTCCGTAATCAATAGATTCATCTATTGCAAAGGAAAGCTCCGGTGTTTTTCGCAAACGAATTCTTTGACCTACTTCAGAACGAATAAACCCTTTCGCCTTTTCCAGAGCATTCAATGTTCCTTCTTTTTGTTTATCATCGCCAAGAACAGTAATATAAACTGTTGCTTGTTGAAGATCTCCTGTTACTTGTACATCTGTGACAGTAACAAAGCCAATACGTGGATCTTTTATTTTACGGCCGATTATTTCACTAAGCTCTTTCTTCATTTGTTCACCGACACGATTTGCACGCAGGCTCATGAATAACACCTCTCATTACAACCATTCAAAAATGGTTTCTAATCTTTCCCATTCAGGAAAGGAATCTAAAAATTTTAGAGTATTTTCCAATTCTCTTTCTGCAGCATGCTGTGATGAAGCTACTGTGACAACTGCAAGCTTTGTCCGTTGCCACATATCTTGATGTCCAATCTCAGCTACAGAAACATTATATTTTTGCTTTAAACGAGTCATTGATCTTTGCAGGACAGCTCTCTTATCTTTAAGCGATCTTGCTTCAAAAATGCGGAATTCACATTCCACATAGCCAATCATGCACGCTCGACTTCTTCCATTATAAACGCTTCAATGATATCTCCTTCTTTTAAATCATTGTAGTTTTTAATGGTAATTCCACATTCATAGCCTTGGCTTACTTCTTTTGCATCATCTTTATATCGTTTTAATGTATCAATTTCGCCTTCAAAAATCACAACACTATTACGAATAATACGAATTCCGCTATCGCGTGTAATTTTCCCATCAGTAACATAACTACCTGCTATTGTACCGACTTTTGATACTTTAAACGTTTGACGTACTTCTACTTGGCCGATAATTTTTTCATAGAATTCAGGATCAAGCATACCCTTCATTGCAGACTCAATCTCTTCTATAACTTTATAAATAATACGGTGTAATCGAATATCTACATTCTCAGCTTCAGCCGCACGTTTAGCATTTACATCAGGGCGAACATTAAAACCGATTACGATAGCATTCGATGCAGCTGCAAGTGAGATGTCAGATTCATTAATACCACCTACAGCAGTATGAATGATTTTTACATTTACACCTTCAACATCAATCTTTTGTAAAGAAGCTGCTAATGCTTCAACTGATCCTTGAACGTCTGCTTTAATGATAATATTGATGTCCTTCATTTCGCCTTGCTTCATTTGCTCAAATAAGGTATCAAGACTAACACGGGCAGTTTCGTTTCTTTGTGCTAGTACAGCTTGCTGTGCTCGTACTTCCCCTACTTGTCGAGCAGTTTTTTCATCATTAAATACGACAAATCGATCTCCAGCTTGTGGAACATCATTTAATCCTGTAATTTCTACCGGTGTTGAAGGACCTGCTTCCTTCACCCGACGACCTAGGTCATTCACCATTGCACGTACACGACCAAAGGTATAACCCACAACTATTGGATCACCAACTCGTAAAGTACCGTTTTGAACTAATAAAGTAGCGACAGATCCGCGTCCTTTGTCAAGTTGTGCTTCAATAACCGTACCGATTGCATTTCTATTAGGGTTTGCTTTGTATTCTTCAACTTCACCTACTAGAAGAATCATTTCAAGTAAATTGTCGATTCCTTCACCAGTTTTAGCTGAAATCGGAACAAAAATGGTATCGCCGCCCCAATCTTCAGGAACAAGACCATGCTCAGTTAATTCTTGCATTACACGATCAGGGTTTGCAGTCGGCTTATCCATTTTATTTACAGCAACAATAATTGGAACATTCGCAGCCTTCGCATGATTAATCGCTTCAATTGTTTGAGGCATTACACCATCATCTGCTGCAACAACTAAAATCGTAATATCAGTTATTTGTGCACCACGTGCACGCATAGTTGTAAATGCGGCATGTCCTGGTGTATCTAAGAAAGTGATTTTTTTGCCGTTCACTTCTACCTGATAAGCACCAATATGTTGAGTAATTCCACCCGCTTCACCAGCTGTTACTTTAGTATTACGAATAGAGTCCAATGTTGTTGTTTTACCATGGTCAACATGCCCCATAATCGTTACAACAGAAGGACGTTCATTTAGATTTTCTTCCGTATCTTCAGTAAAATAAACCTCAAGATCAGTTGTATCAATTTGAATCTCTTCTTCAACTTCAACACCATAGTCACTGCAAATTAATTCAATTGAATCCTTGTCAAGTTCATTATTTATAGTCGTGACGACACCAAGCATAAATAGCTTTTTAATTAGTTCAGATGGTTCACGGTGAAGCTTTTTCGCAAGCTCTGCAACAGTTAATGAACCGCTAAAAGTAATTTTACTTGGAAGTTCTTTTTTCTTCGGTGGTTGAGTTGGTTGCTGCGACTTTTGTTTATTTCTATTATTATTTTTATTATTTTTTTGTTTTCCTCTTTGGTTTGAACCTTTATTTTCTTTTATAGCTTCATTTTTACTATTGTTCTTTTCATTATGTTTTGGTTTTTGTTTAGGTTGTATAGTTTCTTTCACGAGGCTCTCTTCAACTTCCATTTCTTTTTGTTTATTTTTATTCTGCTGTTTATTTTGATGTTGGCCATGTGACCCGCCACCACTTTTGGAATTGGAATTCGTTTGCTTATTATTTTGATTAAACAACTTATCCAATTTATTTATAGCATCCCCATCAATTGTAGACATATGATTTGCTACTTCAACATTCATTTCTTTTAGTTTTGAAATGATATCTTTGCTAGATACATTTTGCTTTTTTGCGTATTCGTAGATACGAATTTTACTCATATGTTCACCCCCAACAATGATTTTAGCAGAGCAATATTTCTAATTTCTTTGCAAAGCCTAAATCCATGATTGCCACAACAACTCTCGATTCTTTTCCAATGGCAGTTCCGAGTAGTTCTCTATTACTTATCCATTTAATTGGAACTTGATAGAACTGACACTTATCTTGTATTTTTTTTGCTGTATTTTCAGATGCATCTTTAGACAGCAATACAAGCTTGGCACGGCCATTTTTAATTTCCTTCACTACAAGTTCTTCACCGGATATTACTTTCCTTGCTCGATTTGCTAGTCCGAGGAGTGATAATGCCTTAGATTCAGTCATAAAACTAAAGATTCTCCCTTTCAACTAAATGGAGCAGCTCATCGTAAATGGAATCTTCTATTGTTGCTTCTAAATGATTCGCTAAAATATTCTTTTTCTTAGCAAGCAGAATCGCTTCCTTATCTTTGGATAAATAAGCTCCTCTTCCCGATTTTTTTCCGTTCGGATCAATTGATACTTCACCGTCTTTTGAACGTACGATTCGGATCATTTCTTTTTTAGGTTTCATTTCACCTGTAGCAACGCATTTTCTTAAAGGTATCTTTCTTTGAGTAGCCATTTCAGATCACCCCTATTCGAAATCATCTTCGAAAGCATCGTCTTGGTCCTCGTCAAGGAATAAAGACGAATTTTCACGTGGATAAATTCCTATTTCACGAGCTTCTGATTCACTCTTAATATCAATTTTCCAGCCTGTTAGCTTTGCCGCTAATCTAGCATTTTGTCCACGCTTACCAATTGCTAGGGAAAGTTGATAATCAGGAACGATGACTGTAGTCGCCTTCTCTTCTTCATCAACCATCACTTCCAAAACCTTAGAAGGGCTTAATGCATTAGCCACAAATGTAACAGGGTTATCTGACCATTCGACAATATCGATTTTTTCACCTTTTAGCTCATTTACGATTGCTTGAACTCTCGATCCTTTTGGACCGACACAAGCACCTACTGGATCTACATCTGGCATATCAGTATAAACAGATATTTTCGAGCGATCACCAGCTTCCCTTGCAACAGAACGAATTTCGACTGTTCCATCGTATATTTCAGGAACTTCGATTTCAAATAAACGTTTTAATAGACCAGGATGTGTACGAGATACAAAAATTTGCGGGCCTTTAGTTGTTTTTTCAACCTTTGTGATATACACTTTTATACGATCATGTGGGCGGTAAGTCTCATTTGGCATTTGTTCACTTTGCGCAAGTAATGCCTCAATTTTCCCAAGATTAACGTAAATAAAGCGTGGATCCTGTCTTTGGACAATACCAGTCATAATATCATCTTCACGATCAATAAACTCAGTGTAGATAATACCTCTTTCAGCCTCACGAACTCGTTGTGTTACTACTTGTTTTGCAGTTTGTGCAGCAATACGTCCAAAATCTTTTGGAGTAACTTCAATTTCTACTACATCGCCAACCTCATAGGCAGGATTAATTTTTGTTGCATCTTCTATTGAAATTTCAAGACGAGAATCAAATACTTCATCGACAACATCTTTTCTAGCAAATACTCTCATTGTTCCGTTTTCTAAGTTTAAATCAGTTCGAACATTTTGAGCTTGATTAAAATTTCTACGATAAGCAGAAACTAGTGCTGCTTCAATTGCTTCTATGATTACATCTCGAGAAATCCCTTTCTCTTTTTCTAAAATATTTAGAGCATCTAATAATTCTGTGCTCATAAAAACGTCATCCCCCTCAGATATAAATGAAAACTTTTTGAGTTTAAGATTAGGTTCTAACCATTTCGTTAGAACGGGATAAGTATGTTAATAAAATTAACATTTTAATTAAAATAAAATAGCGAGCCGGGCTTTTGCCACTTTTTCAAAAGGAATTTCGACCTCTTTTACTCTTGTTTTGATTTTGATTTCAAGTTTTAATGTTTCACCATTAAATTCAAGAAGTCTGCCTTCAAATTGTTTCTCTCCATCAATTTGCTCATAGGTTTTTATGTTGACATTTTTCCCTACGGCCTTTACAAAATCTTTTTCCTTTTTAAGTGGGCGTTCAGCTCCAGGAGAGGATACTTCAAGGAAGTAGTTATTAGGGATAGGATCAAGTTCATCCAATTTCTCCCCAAGACGTTCACTTACAATTCCACATTCTTCAATATCAATCCCATCTTCTTTATCAATAAATATGCGAAGGAACCAATTTTTTCCTTCCTTAACATATTCAATTTCTACAAGTTCTAGGTCCATATCTTGAATGATTGGTGTAACGAGTTCCTCTACAACGTCCGTAACTTTGCTCATAATAATCCTCCTGAATAACAAAGGTAAGTTGCATTAGTTAAAAGATAAATTTAAGCATCATAGAAGCAAAAATTGGACTTAAAAAACGAAAATGATTGATGCAACAAATTCCAAAAAAGATGTGTAACAAACACGAAAGAGTGGGTAAGCCCCACTCTTTCCAAGAGTTATCAGTAGTATTTCCAATAAAAATATACCATAACCGATAAAAATATGCAAATTATTAGAAAAGCGAAGGCGACTGGTCTGCCCCGACAGGCAAATGTTCTTCAACCAATGAAGTCCGCTCTTTGACTTCATTGGTCGAAGGATATTTGACCCCGAGGGGCTAGGAGCCGCAGCTGGACATCACGAAAAGCGAAGGCGACTGGTCTGCCCCGGCATAATTAAAATAGCGACAACTGATTCTGATCCGGTAATGATTCTAAGCATCCATGCTTATCAAGATATTCGATAATGGTTTTTGAAACTTTTCCGCGTTGTTGTAAATCTTCTTTTGATAAAAACTCCCCTTCTTCACGGGCTTTTACGATATTAAATGCAGCATTCGTACCTAAGCCAGGAATAGAATTGAAAGGTGGAATCAATGAGTTCCCATCAATCACAAATTCAGCCGCTTTGGAACGATAAAGATCGACCCTTTGAAATTGGAAGCCACGCTCAACCATTTCAAGAGAAATCTCTAATACCGTTAACAAACTTTTTTCTTTCGTGGAAGCATCTAAACCTTTTGCATTTATCTCATCTATTCGGGATCGAATCGAATTTGTACCGCGTACCATTGCCTCTAAATCAAAATCTTCGGCTCTGACAGTGAAATATGCTGCATAGTAAAACAACGGCATATGAACCTTAAAATAAGCAATCCTCACTGCCATTAAAACGTAGGCAGCTGCGTGCGCCTTTGGAAACATATATTTAATTTTTTTACAAGAATCTATATACCACTCAGGGACATTTTGATTTCTCATTTCTTCTTCCATTTCAGGCTGTAGACCTTTACCCTTACGTACAGATTCCATTATTTTAAAAGCAAGGGACGGCTCAAGTCCTTGATAAATTAAATAAACCATAATATCATCACGACAGCCAATTACTTCAGGAAGTGCACATGTTCCATTATGAATTAGCTCCTGTGCGTTTCCGAGCCACACATCCGTCCCGTGTGACAGCCCAGAAATTTGGACTAGTTCTGAAAATGTTGTTGGTTTTGTGTCTTCTAACATTTGTCTAACAAATCTTGTACCAAACTCCGGTATACCAAGAGTACCTGTTTTACACATTATTTGCTCTTCTGCTACGCCCAATGATTCTGTATTACTAAATATCTTCATAACTACAGGATCATCAGTCGGAATGGTTTTTGGATCAATCCCGCTTAAATCTTGAAGCATACGAATCATGGTTGGATCATCGTGTCCGAGAATATCCAATTTTAAAACATTATCATGGATAGAATGGAAATCAAAATGTGTGGTCTTCCATTCCGATTCTCGATCATCAGCAGGGAATTGAATAGGTGTAAAATCATACACATCCATATAATCAGGAATAACGATAATTCCGCCTGGATGCTGCCCTGTTGTTCTTTTTACACCGGTACATCCTTGAACTAGACGATCGACTTCAGCACCTCTTAATGTTAAATTATTATCTTGTGCATATCCTCTCACATATCCATATGCTGTTTTATCAGCAACGGTACCAATCGTTCCTGCACGATATACATAATCCTCACCAAAAAGAACCTTCGTATAATTATGTGCTCGCGGTTGATATTCACCGGAGAAATTTAAATCGATATCCGGAACTTTATCCCCTTTAAATCCTAGGAAGGTTTCAAAAGGAATATCATGTCCATCCTTTTTATATTTTGTACCACATTCAGGGCAATTTTTATCAGGTAAATCAAATCCCGATCCCACCGAACCATCATTGAAAAACTCTGAATGCTTACATTTAGGGCAGACATAATGTGGAGGTAGAGGATTAACCTCGGTAATTTCTGTCATTGTTGCGACTAATGATGAACCGACAGATCCACGTGACCCTACTAAATAACCATCATCCAATGATTTTTTTACAAGCTTATGGGAAATGAGATAGATAACCGCAAATCCATGACCAATAATACTTTTGAGTTCTTTTTCTAATCTAGCTTCCACTATTTCGGGTAGATTTTCTCCATAAATGCTGTGTGCCATTTCATAGCTCATACTGCGTATTTCATCTTCTGCACCATCAATTTTTGGTGTATATAAATCGTCTTTAATCGGTTTAATCTTCTCAATCATATCGGCAATTTTATTCGTATTCGTAATGACAATTTCCTTTGCCTTTTCCGATCCTAAAAACGAAAATGCTTCTAACATTTCATCTGTTGTACGAAAATGAACATTTGGCAGCTTATGACGATTAAGTGGGTTAGCTCCAGCTTGAGAATTAATTAATATTTTTCTGTAAATTTTATCTTCCGGATTTAAATAGTGAACATTCCCTGTTGCTACGACTGGGATATTTAGTTTTTCACCTAGCTTAACAATATTTGAGATAATAAGCTCTAATGATTTTTCGTCTCGAACTAACTCTAATTCGATTAAATGAGCATACACCTCTTTAGGATGAACCTCTAAATAATCATAAAATTTCGCAACCTCTTCCACCTCATCTGGAGCTTTTTGCATCATTCCCTCAAATACTTCTCCTTTATCACAAGCAGAACCGACAAGAATACCTTCTCGATATTTTTGAAGCTGTGATCGTGGAATTCTTGGAACGCGATAAAAATAATCGATATGTGAAAGTGATATTAGCTTAAATAAGTTTTTTAACCCAGCTTCCGTTTGAGCAAGCAAAGTACAATGCGAAGGACGTGCACGTTTATACGCCCCACCTTGTCCCATATGTTCATTAAATTGATCATGATACTCTATCCCTTGATTATTTGCGTCTTTTAATAATTTGATTAAAATGTAGCCTGTAGCTTCCGCATCATATATTGCACGGTGATGCTGTGTTAATTCAATATCAAATTTTTTCGCTAAAGTATTTAAACGATGATTTTTAAATTCTGGATATAGTAATCTAGCAACTTCTAAAGTATCGATAACAGGATTAGTGGCTTTAGGTAAGCCAATCTTTTGATAACCAACATTGAGGAATCCCATATCAAAGGAAGCATTGTGAGCAACTAAAATATCATCCTCCGCCCAATCTTGAAATTTCCGCAAAACGATATCAACATCCGGCGCGCTTTCTACCATCTCATCTGTAATTCCCGTTAATTCGATGGTTGTATTTGATAGCCGATGGTGAGGATTCGCAAATGATTCAAAGCGATCGATAATTTCACCATTATGAATTTTAACTGCAGCTAATTCAATAATCGTATCATAAACAGCAGATAGTCCAGTCGTTTCTACATCGAAAACGACAAATTTATCGTCGCTTAATAAACGATGCGCATCATTATATGTGATTGGAACGCCATCATCAATGAGGTTTGCTTCAACCCCATATAAAATTTTAATATCATTTTTTTTACCAGCACTAAATGCTTCAGGAAAGGATTGTGCAACTCCATGATCTGTTACTGCAATAGCAGTATGACCCCATTTTTTAGCTTGACTAACTAAATCACTAACTGGTGTCACTGCATCCATTTGACTCATTGGTGTATGAAGATGCAGCTCTACACGCTTCTCATTCTCGGGAGCTTTGTCCACTCGCAGCTTCGGTTTAACTTCATTAATATCATTTGCTATCATCACGAGGTCTCGGACAAAGGTATCATTTTGAATGCTGCCTCTTGCACGGACCCACATACCTTTTTTCACCTGATTTAATATTGCGGCATCTTCTTTATCACGTGAAAACATTTTTACAAGGATAGAGCTAGTATAATCTGTAACTTTAAAAGTTAATAATGTTCGACCACTTCGAAGTTCTTTTGTTTCAGCTGCAAAAACATAACCTTCAACAGTTATTCTTCTCTCTTCATCATAAATTTCTTCTATTCGTCGGAAGGTATCGTCTTCTTTAATTGTTAAACCGATCATTACTGGACCATCTTGAACCTGTGATTCATTAGTTTCAGTATCTCGTTTTTGCATTTCCATCACTGCTTGTTTTGCTCGCTCTTCATCTTCTTTTTGCTTTGCTTCAATAAATTTTTTATATTCATCATTTTCCGCATTTTGGCTAATGATTGTATCAAGCATAAATTGAGAGAACCCTACATTTTGATAGATATTCGAAATCATTTCTCCATACTTTTGTTTCAATGTCCTTGCTTCTGTATCATTTCTTGCTTGAATAGTCAGCTTATTTCCTTTTAATTGTGGAACTTGTTCATTTAGTAAAGAGAAGAGCATTGGAGAAATTCCATCAAGTTTTTTAATACAATGATTCCAATAATCCACTACTGTCTCTTCCAAAACAGAGGGATCCAGTACCCGGATAGTAAAATCTATCTGTGCAATATGATGGAAAGTATGCTGTAACTGAAGAGAAAAACGACTGAAAAGCTCAAAAGGCAATACCTTATCAAGTACAAAATAGAAATGCCAGCGCTTTGTTTTCCTTTCCACAACAAGTTTTTCTATTTCAGCATTTAAAAAAGAGTGATGTACTTCCTCATCTGTCATATTAAGCTGTTCTAATAATAAACGAAATCTTTCTTTTTTGTCGTCGGGATTACTTGACATGTTTTCCTCTCCCTTCCTTATGTTTTGTATTCTATTTTTCCCATTAGCCTTTTAAGAATAAGAAGCAACCGGCTAAATGTTCCGATTGCTCCTACTATTTTAAAGAAAAAATCTTTGTATATCATTCCAAGTGACTATAATCATCAACAGCATTAACAATGCAAAGCCGATGAAATGAACCATCCCTTCCTTTTGACGATCAATTGGTTTACCTCTTAATGCTTCAACACCAAAGAATAGTAAACGGCCGCCATCCAAAGCTGGAATAGGTAATAAGTTCATTATTCCTAAATTTATACTTAAAAGTGCTGCCCATTTCATTAAATACGTAATTCCGGATTTAGCAACTACTTCGGTTGATTTGTAAATACCAACAGGTCCGGACAACATATCAATTGAAAATTGACCAGTCACTAACTTACCTAACATCCGAAAGATTTCAACTGTCCACTGATAAGTTTGTTCAAACCCATATGTTGCCACTTTTAAAGGAGATTTAACAACTGGATTATTTACACCTATCCTCCCTATTTCTTGACCTTCCACTTTTTCAGGTTTTGGAGTAACTGCAATATCCATCGTTTTATTATTTCTTTCAATAGTAAACATCAATTCTTCTCCAGGATGTTTTTGAATGACCTCTACAATATCTCCCCAACTAGAGATTTCAGAACTGTCAATACTAATTACTTTATCTCCCGCATGCAGTCCAGCCAATTTTGCTGCACCATCATTTGTCAATTTCCCTAGCATCGGATCATTTACGGGTACACCTTGAATGATTGCTAAAATTGTAAATATAACAATGGCTAATACAAAATTCATTAATGGGCCTGCAAAAATAGTCATTGCTCGCTGACCTAAAGATTTTGAGGCAAACTGTCTATCCCAAGGGGCAATCTGAGTTTCAGTCTGGTCTTCGACAATTACAGCGTTTTTCGTTAAAGAAAAGGTTTTTAAGCTATCTTCATCCCCTTCTTCATAGCCTTTAATCGTGAGTTTGTGATCAAAATCCGCCTCTTCCACTTCAAACAGGCGGATATTGGGATATCTATTTTTACCGTTTATGATAACTTTTTCAACTTGTTCTTTTTCGTTAAAGAGAAGTCCGACCCGCTGGCCCGCTTTTAATTCAATCATTTCCTGGTCTTCTCCAGCCATTCGGACGTATCCGCCTATCGGCAAAAGTCTTATCGTATAAAGTGTTTCATTCTTTTTAAAAGATAAAACTTTTGGACCGAATCCAATCGCGAATTCACGACATAAAATTCCTGCCCTTTTAGCGAAATAAAAATGCCCAGCCTCATGAAAAAACACTAATGCGCCAAATATAATAATAAACGCGATTACAGTAGTCAATTTGTAAAACCACCTTTTTTAGAAGAGTGAGTTTATAAATACTCTAGTTTCTTGATCAATCTTATTAATTGTGTCCAAATCGGGATGCTTAATCACAGTATGCCTTTCTAATGCATTTTCAATTAATTCATCAATTTTTAAGAATGAGATTCTCCGATTTAAAAATGCACTTACTGCTGCTTCATTCGCTGCATTTAATACGGTTGGTAGAGTTCCTCCTACCTTACCTGCCTCATAAGCTAATTTTAAGCAATAAAAACGGTTAAAATCCATTTCCTCAAAATGTAATTTCCCTATTTCTGCTAAATTTAATCTACTTCCATTTTGTAATGGAAGCCTCTCAGGATAGGAAAGAGCATACTGGATGGGAACCCTCATATCAGGTGAACCTAACTGAGCTTTAACACTTGTATCCTGAAATTCTACCATTGAATGGATAATACTTTCTCGATGTAGCAATACATCAATTTTTTCATATGGAAGTTTAAAAAGCCAGTGCGCTTCAATAACCTCTAAACCTTTATTCATCATTGTTGCTGAATCTATTGTAATTTTTGCTCCCATAGACCAATTAGGATGGTTTAATGCTTCATTAATTGTAACATTTGTTAACTCCTCACGACTTTTATCACGGAAGCTTCCTCCGGATGCAGTAATGATAAGACGTTCAATCGGATTATTTTCTTCTCCTTGCAAACATTGGAAAATAGCGGAATGCTCACTATCAACTGGAAGAACACTTACTCCGTTTTCTCTAGCTGCATTCATTACTAAATGTCCTGCTGTAACAAGAGTTTCTTTATTCGCTAGAGCAATAGTTTTTTTGGCACTAATGGCTTGTAAGGTAGGAAATAAACCAACACTTCCCATCACAGCATTCACTAATACATCAGACTTTCCATAGACAGCTGCTTCTACTAAACCTTCTTCACCGTAAGAGAAACGAATATCACTGCCAAATTCTGATTTCAAGCTTTCATAATCGTCTCGATTTTTAACAACTACGAATTCTGGATTAAATTCATCAATAATTTTTCTGGTTAGAGCAATATTTTGCCCAACGGACATAGCAACTAAGCGGAATTTATCCGGATGATTTCGAATTACATCTAATGTTTGTGTTCCAATCGATCCAGTTGCACCCAATAAACTAATATATTTCATTTGTTCAACTCCTAAATAAAACCCTATACAAAAATATTATTTTAGATTAATCAATTTACTAAATGAAGTAAATTGATTAATGGCCATACAAATAGCAGGCTATCAAAACGGTCTAAAATTCCTCCATGACCAGGAAGAATCGTACCTGAATCTTTAACTTGATAATGTCGTTTATATGCAGATTCAACTAAGTCACCCAATTGTCCAAATACCGCTAAAATTGCAGATACAATGAGAAGCTTAATAATAGAGATATTGATGTCAGAGAATATAAAGAAGAGAATTCCAACAATAATTGCACAGATAATTCCTCCTAATGCACCCTCTATTGTTTTATTTGGACTTATTTCTGGCCATAACTTGTTTTTTCCCATTGCACGTCCAATAAAATATGCTCCTGAATCAGTGGCCCATATGATAAATAAAGAATATAAAATATATGTAAGACCTGACTCGGAAGATCTCGTTTCAACAAAGTAATAAAAACCCATACCTACATATAGTATTGTAAGCAATAAAAAGGATATATCATCAAAAGTTGTTTTATTTTTCGTAACAACTGTAAGGATTAAGAATATTAATATAGCTATAAATATATATTCTAATTTTGTATATCCCAAATTCTCAATTACTTTAATATATTGCTTAGGAACTAAAATAATCCATAATAGTATTAATGAAATGATTCCTTGAAATGAAAAAATTGACATTTTCCTCATCTTTAGAAGTTCATATAAGGCAACTGTCCCCATCAAATATGATAATATAACTAACGGTAGATTTCCATATATTACAATGGGTATGAATATTGCTGCTGCAATAATTGCAGTTATAATTCTTTGCTTCACTTTTGATTTCCCTCACTTTGTAAACCGCCGTATCTTCTTGATCTCCGCTGATATTCTTCAATTGCATTCAATAGATCATCTTCACTGAAATCCGGCCATAACACATCTGTAAAAACGAATTCAGTATATGCCAATTGCCAGAGCATAAAATTACTTAACCGAATTTCACCACTTGTACGAATTAATAAATCTGGATCTTTGTATTTGTTTGACATTAGGTAATTAGTAAATTTTTCTTCGGTTATACTTTCTTTATCAATTATACCACTATCGGCATCATGTAAGATATTTTGTACTGCATTTAATATTTCATCCCTGCCGCCGTAATTAAGTGCAAAATTTAAAACTAAACCAGTATTATTGCGGGTATCGTCTATTGCATTTTGAACAACATTCAATGTATGTTCAGGCAGTCTTTCTTTATGACCCATCATTTGTACCCTTACGTTTTCTTCAACTAACTCTGGTAAAAAAGTACCGAAAAATTCTTGCGGAAGCTTCATTAAATAATCTACTTCCATTTTAGGCCGGATCCAGTTTTCTGTTGAAAATGCATAAAGGGTCAAAACTTCAATTCCAAGTTTATTGGCAAGACGTGTAATCGGTTTTACCCTTTTCGTTCCTTCATGATGTCCTGCAATACGGGGCATCGCACGTTTGCTAGCCCATCTACCGTTGCCATCCATAATAATTGCTATATGTTTAGGCAATTCATGTTTTTTTATGTTTTCTATTCTTGCTTCAATATTTTGAGTTCCTTTAGAAGTTTTTCTCAACTTCAATTTTTTTAACATATTTGGCCCTCCACTGGAATGCTACACTATAAAATCTTCATATAATATGATAACAAAAAAATGCTCGAATTTCTTTATTTACATAAAAATATGTTCTATTTGCGAGTTCTATTATAAATAATATATTCATGTTTGAGTAGTTTTTCATTATTATATGTATGTTTTGGCCATTTGATTTTAAGTTAAAATAAAAAAGGCTGACCCAATAGTCAATTGTCAGACATTTAAGGGTCAGTCTATTTTATTTTACACTTCTAAAATATCTTTTTCTTTCGTTTTTGTAATTTGATCAACTTTATTTATATGTTCATCCGTTATTTTTTGTACTTCGTCCGAATAGCCGCGAAGATCATCTTCAGAGATGTCACCGTTTTTTTCGAGCTTTTTCAAATCATCATTAGCATCTCGACGAATATTTCGAATTCCTACCTTTGCTGCTTCAGCTTCCTTTTTCACTTGTTTAACAAGCTCCTTACGACGTTCCTCAGTAAGCACTGGAATAGCAAGACGGATTAATGTACCATCATTATTTGGAGTCAATCCTAAATCTGATTTTAATATAGCTTTTTCAACATCAGCAACAATCGATTTATCATAAGGCTGGATAACAAGCAATCTTGCTTCAGGAACAGATACGGAAGCTATCTGATTAATCGGTGTTGGTGCCCCGTAATAATCAACCACAATCCTGTCAAGTAGAGAAGCGCTAGCTCTTCCAGCTCTAATCGAACTTAATTCACGAGTATATGCTGAGATGGCTTTCGACATTTTCTCTTTTGTATTAGAAATGATTTGTTTCGGCATTATTCTTTCCCCCTTACAATTGTACCTATATTTTCTCCCATTATAACACGTTTAATATTCCCCTTCTCCATAATTGAGAAGACAATAAGAGGTATATCATTGTCCATGCATAAAGATGAAGCGGTAGAATCCATTACTGCTAAACCATTTTTGATGACATCTAAATAAGTTAATGTATCATATTTAACAGCATTTTCATCTAATTTCGGATCTGCAGAATAAACTCCGTCCACATTATTTTTTGCCATTAAAATTACTTCAGCTTCAATCTCAGCTGCTCTTAATGCAGCTGTGGTATCTGTTGAAAAATAAGGATTCCCTGTACCTGCTGCAAAAATGACAACCCGTTTTTTCTCTAAATGTCTGATTGCACGTCTACGGATATATGGTTCCGCAACTTGTCTCATATCAATTGATGTTTGAACACGAGTTTCAACCCCATTTTGTTCAAGGCTATCTTGAAGTGCAAGTGAGTTCATAACCGTTGCTAACATACCCATATAATCAGCAGTAGCACGATCCATCCCCATCTCACTTCCGATTTTACCGCGCCAAATGTTCCCCCCGCCAACAACAACAGCCACTTCAACACCTAATTCTGCAAGTTCTTTCACTTGTTCTGCAACAGATTTAATTACTGCAGGGTTAATTCCAAAACCTTGTTCACCTGCTAGTGCTTCACCACTAAGCTTTAAGACTACACGTTTATATTTTGGGGTGCTCATCGTGGACCTCCAATTTTTTAAGTATGTAATATATTTTCATTCAGTAATATTTCATCTTTAAAAATAGGGAACACAGAGTGCTCCCTATTTTTAAAAATATTACTTCTTAACTTGACTCATTACTTCTTCAGCAAAGTTATCTTGACGCTTCTCAATTCCTTCGCCAACTTCAAAACGAACCAAATCAACAATTGTTGCACCATGAGATTTAACAAATTGGCCAACTTTTTGATCAGGATTCTTAACAAATGTTTGGTCCACTATACAAATTTCTTCAAAGTATTTACTTAAACGACCTTCAACCATTTTTGCAACGATATTTTCTGGTTTACCTTCATTTAATGCTTGTTGAGTTAGAACTTCGCGTTCATGTTCAACTTCTTCTTGAGATACTTGGTCACGTGAAATGTATTTAGGATTTAACGCTGCTGCATGCATTGCAACATCTTTAGCAACTGTTTGATCATCAGTTCCATCTAACACAGCTAATACACCAATACGTCCACCCATGTGAAGGTATTCGCCAAAAACACCATTATCTGACTTAGTTTTCACTTCAAAGCGACGAAGAGTGATTTTTTCACCAATTTTTGCAATAGCTGCATTAATAGTATCAGCAACAGTTGCGCCATTTTCCATTTTTTGTTCTAATGCTTCTTCAACTGTTGCAGGCTTGTTTTGTAATAAATGTGCTGCAAGTTCTTTTACAAGATTAATAAATCCTTCGTTTTTTGCAACAAAATCAGTTTCTGAGTTAACTTCTAAAATAACAGCATCATTTCCGTTACTTGAAATATAAGTAGTACCTTCAGCAGCAATACGATCTGCTTTTTTAGCAGCTTTAGCAATACCTTTTTCACGAAGATAATCAATTGCTTGATCCATATCACCATTTGTTTCAGTTAGGGCCTTTTTACAATCCATCATACCGGCACCTGTTTTTTCACGTAGTTCTTTAACCATTTGTGCAGTAACTGCCATGAGATGTTCCTCCTTTAATTATATGTAAGCTAATAAATAATTTTTGCGACCTAATTCTTAAAAAAAGGTGATAAGGATGAAGCCTTCTTATCACCTTTTCCAAACATTTTACCATTACGCTAATAGAAATTTATTATTCTGCAGCAACAGCAGCTGTTGTTTCTTCTTCTTCACCTTGTTTAACTTCAATAATTGCATCAGCAATTTTACCTGTCAATAACTTTACAGCACGAATAGCATCATCATTAGCAGGGATTACATAATCAATCTCATCTGGATCACAGTTTGTATCAACAATACCAACGATTGGAATGTTTAATTTACGAGCTTCAGCAACTGCGATACGCTCTTTACGAGGATCAATGATGAAAAGTGCATCAGGTAATTTTTTCATATCTTTAATTCCGCCAAGGAATTTTACTAAACGTTCATGTTCTTTTTTAAGTTGTACAACCTCTTTTTTCGGAAGAACTTCAAAAGTACCATCTTCTTCCATCTTTTCAATGGCTTTTAAACGCTCAATACGTTTTTGAATGGTTTCAAAGTTAGTTAAAGTACCACCTAACCAACGATGATTAACGAAGTACATACCTACACGTTCTGCTTCTTCTTTAACAGATTCTTGAGCTTGTTTTTTTGTACCAACGAAAAGAATGTTTCCGCCGCCAGCTGCAAGCTCTCTTACAAAGTTGTAAGCTTCTTCAACTTTCTTAACTGTTTTTTGAAGATCGATAATATAAATGCCGTTACGCTCTGTGAAAATATATTTTTTCATTTTTGGATTCCAACGGCGAGTTTGGTGACCAAAGTGTACACCAGCTTCTAGCAATTGCTTCATAGAAATTACTGACATTTTATTTCCTCCTAATGGTTTTTGTTTTCCTCCGCTTCATTCATTTCTAAATAAAGACTATTGGATTTTGCCGAGTTTCGGATCTTATTCCTAATAGCACCCTCTATTTAAATCCTGAAGCGTGTGTAATAACACCATGAAATAATATAGCATATAAAAGAGTGTCAATCAAGTTAATCTGAATTTTTTTGTATGAATTTTAGAATTAAGTCGATTTCTGTTTTTCCTTTATTTAAATTTTGAGCAATTTCGTCGATGGTTAAACCTTTTTTAGATAAAGAAACAACTTGATCTTGAATGGAAAGCGGTTCTGTACTCTTGAGTTCTTTTGTTTCTGGTTCAGAAGAAATTGCGGAATCATTGTTCAGATCTATTTTATTATTATAAGATTTTACTGCATTTAGTCGCTTATATGCATGAGGAATCATCTCTTCAATGTTGTCTTTTTGTTTGTCTGCCTTTGTTGTATTAGATTGAGTCGTTTTCAGTGGTTGTATCGTACTCTGTATTTTTTGAAAACTATTCAATCTCTCAATAAATTGTTCATTCTCTTCCTTTAAATCTTCTAGATAAGCTGTAAATACATCTTCCATTTCCTTCATGGCTTGTTTTTGTGAAAACTCCATTGCTGTAAATCGATTTTGACGTAAGTATAGTATAATAATCGCAAATATTGTAAATAAGTTTATAATAACCGAGAAAAAAAGAATAATTGTTGTCATAATTGATCCCTATTGTTTTTCTATTAATTTTTTTAGTTTAAATAATGCTTTCGAATGTATTTGTGAAATTCTTGAAGTGGATAAACTCATAATCTCCCCAATTTCGGTCAAGGTCAATTCTTCATGATAAAATAAACTTAATACCAATTGCTCTCTTTCTGATAATAATGAAATGACTTCTGTTAGTTCTTTTATCCGTTCATTTTTTACTAACTGTTCTTCTGGACCTAGTGTTTTATCATCTTTTAAAACAAAACTTTTACTTTCTACATCCTCTAATTCATTTACTTGTTCATCCATCGATAGTATGTTGGCAAAAAAATGCTCGTTTACTGTTTGATACACTTCATCCTCAGTTAATCCAAGATAGTCCGCAACTTCCTCGGCAGAAACGGTCCTCATATATTCTTGTTCTAGATGCTCAATGGTCGTTTCAATTCTTTTTGCCTTTTCTCTTGTACCTCTTGGCAGCCAGTCTTCCTTCCTTAATCCATCAAGAATAGCTCCTCTAATTCGGAATGAGGCATATGTATCAAATTTAAGATCACGAGATGCATCAAATTTATTTAATGCATCAAATAATCCTAACATTCCAAGACTTTTCAAATCATCCTTTGAAACGTTTCGAGGAAGTCCTACTGCAATTCTATGTACATGATATTGAACAAGCGGCAAATATTTTTTAACTAAAACATCACCAGCGTGTGTATCACGGGAAAGTAACCATAAATCCCAATATTTTTTTTCTTCAGTAGTTTCTTTATATGTCATAGTTCCCCTCCTCGAAATGTTCGATTTTTTTAAATATCTTTTTTTCCTTGGTTTACAGTACGAATATGTAAAATCGATGTTACTGGATCAAATTCAATGGTTCTACCACTATTTCCTCCAGTATCTTCTGCTACAATCTGAATATTTTCTTTTTGTAAGGCTAATTTTACAGCTGCTACATTTCTTGGACCAATTCTCATTGTTTCATTTGAAGAAGAAAAAGAGAACATTTCCGCTCCGCCAGCAATTTTTGCTTTAAGCCTATACGGTTTGCTCCCCTCTTTAATTAGTTTAGACTTAAGTTCGTTTATTGCTGTATCGGCAAATTTTGCTTTATTTATCATTTGAGAATTTTTGGCGATTTTCGAATCAGGTAACATGATATGTGCTAAGCCAGCTAATTGTTCAGTTGAATCGTAAAGGATAACGCCTACACATGATCCTAGTCCAGTTGTTCGGATTGTATTAGGTGGACGGACGATATTCAAATCGGCTATCCCAACCTTAATGACAGTTTCCATCATCAGTTCACTCCCAGCGCTTGAAAGATAATCTGAAAGGATTCTGGATTTGGGAGAAGAAAAAAATGTCCGTTTACACTTGATAATGAATCTGCTTCATAAAGAGCAGTATCTATAACAATAGCAAAATCGCTTACTTGAGATATCTCTAGTAACCCATAACTAATAATAGCTCCAAACATATCTACACTTAATGCTGGTATTGAGGGAAATAAATCTAGCTGGGTAAAATCGGATAGAGCAGTTAAATATGACCCAGCCATGATATTTCCAAGTTCATGAGCTGCTGATATCCCTATTTCAGATGGCGGAGTTGCATTAAATGAAAATGATGGATCTCCAATCATTTGTCTTATAAAACGCTCTCCTTGTTCAATAGGAAGAATAAAAAACATATTCCCATTGGCGTCACCTTCAATTTTCAAAAAAACACTTAGTACTACATTTTCAGATCCGCCAACAAGTTCCATCATTTCATCGAAAGGAACTATTCTTGCGCTCGGTACCATCATCTCTATTTTTTTATTCAGAAGCGTAGAAAGGGCAGTCGCAGCATGGCCTGCTCCAATATTTCCAATTTCCTTTAAAATATCTAAATGTGTTTGTGATAATCTTTCATTTGTTTCCATGGGACATTAACTCCTATTTTAGTGACTTAGCACTTGTTCTAAATTGATTAATAATAATAGTCGCTTATCCACTTTTGCTACACCGGAAATATATTCTGCTTTAATCGTATCAACCACTTCAGGCTGTGGTTCAATAATGTCTTTTGAAATATCTATAACATCATTTGCGGCATCTACTAATAATCCTACTTCCATTTTGTCTATGACTGTAATAATAATCCGTGTATTCTCATTAGGTAAAATTTTTCCTATATTTAATCGTTTTTGCAAATCAATAATAGGTAAAACCACACCGCGTAAATTAATTACACCTTTTACAAAACTTTCTGCTCGAGGAACTCTAGTAATATGTTGTACCTTTTCTATTGAACGTATATGTTGAACAGGAATAGCATATTCTTTATCTAATAATCGAAAAACAACTAGTTTAACATTTTCCGTTACTAATGTACTTGTCATTCCCTACACTCCAATCGCTGTTAGAGGAATCAACCTCTTTTTAAAAAGACTGTTTTCGTAAAGATTGTTTCTATTGCGTAAAAAACAAAACTCTAATATACCAACAATACGTGGCATTTTTTCTAAAAATTTTTCTTATCTATTCTCATGCAAAGTAGATTTTTCTATGGCTATTAGTTTAAAAACAACAAAGTTTAGAAAAAAGCCTTTAAATTAATTATTTTATCAATGCGTTGCAATCAACAATTAATGCGACTTGTCCGTCACCAAGGATTGTTGCTCCTGAAATTGCAAATACATTTGTTAAATAGTTTCCTAATGACTTAAGAACAATTTCTTGTTGACCGATAAACGAATCCACCACTAATGCTGCTACTTTATTCCCTTTTCTAACAATTACAACAGAAAGATACTCATTTTCATCTTCTATATCTGGAACATGAAATACCTCTTTTAAATTAACAAGTGGAACAATATTCCCTCTAAAATCAATCACTTTTTGATTATGTGCATTCAAAATATCGCTTTGTTTAATAATTGCCGTTTCAATAATTGAAGAAAGCGGGACTGCATACTTTTCCTGACCTAATTCCACTAACAAGACAGAAATTATAGATAGTGTTAATGGCAGCTGGATGATGAATATCGATCCTTTCCCTTCGGTGGAATCAATATTGATTGTCCCACCTAACGATTCAATTGTAGCTTTTACTACATCTAAACCGACACCTCTCCCAGAAATATCCGAAATTGTATCTGCCGTAGAAAACCCGGAAGCTAATATTAATTCGAACACTTGTTTATCTGTTAGATTCTCAGCCTCTTCTTCACCAACAATACCTTTAGATAATGCTTTACTTAATACTTTTTCCCGATTAATGCCTGCGCCATCATCTTCAATTTCTATAAAGACATGGTTGCCGCTATGATATGCCTTTAATATTATTGTTCCCTCTTCAGGTTTACCTTGGATTCTTCTTTTGTCTGGTGTCTCAATACCATGATCAATTGCATTTCTCAGCAAATGCACGAGTGGATCGCCGATTTCATCGATAACTGTTCGATCAAGCTCTGTTTCTGCACCAATGACCTCTAGATTAATCTGTTTCTGTAAGTCCCTTGCTAATTGCCTTACCATTCTAGGGAATCGATTAAATACTGTTTCAACAGGTACCATTCGCATATTCAAAATAATATTTTGTAAATCACTTGAAATTCGAGTCATCCTTTCAACTGTCTCATCAAGTTCCGAATGGTGAAGCTCCTTCGAAATTTCTTCTAATCTTCCGCGATCAATAACAAGCTCTTCAAATAAATTCATTAAACTATCTAATCTTTCAATGTTCACTCTGATCGTTTTACTATGGCTTGCGGAATTCGAAGCAGCCTGTTTATTTTCTTTTTGTTTTTTCGATGATGATATATCTTTATCTGTTTTTTGATTTTCTACTATTATATTTGGGTCTGTACTTTCTTCTTGAAAACCATTCACATGATTGATTTCATTTACTTGAACATCTTCTATTTCTGAAACTTTCATGATTTTTTTTGTAATTTCTTCAGATGACTCATTTGTAACTATAGTTACCGAAAAGGAATGATCAAACTGTTCTGCTTCTAATTGATCTACTGTCGGAATTGATTTAATAATTTCTCCGCATTTTTCCAAAACTTCAAAGCTCATATATACTCTAGCTGCTTTTAGTAAACAATCAGGTCTTATTGAAATGGTCATCTCATAGCATTTATATCCTTGATCCAATGATTGCTGAATAATTGTTTGTTCATATGGGTCATAACTATTAATTAGTTTCTGACCATCAGTTGTAACCGCAGCAGCAACTTCTTGCATCGCTTTTTCTACTTCCGCGCTTCCTCCGACTTCTATGATGTGAAGTTTTTCAATAACATCTGAAACATCTTTTTTTCCATCTCCACCGGTTTCAATAGACTCAACCATTGTTTCAAGGTTATCAACAGCTAAAAAAACGACATCTAAAATCTCCGGAGTTACAACAATTTTTTCATTACGAATGGCATCTAGAACATTTTCCATTTTATGGGTTAAATTTGCTAAATCTTCAAAACCCATCGTTGCAGACATCCCTTTTAATGTATGTGCTGAACGAAATATTTCATTTACGATTGATAAATCTTGTGGACTCTTTTCTAAAAGTAATAGCTGTTCGTTACAGGATTGTAGATGTTCTTTACTTTCCTCGATAAATATCTCTAAATATTGACCCATTTCCATTGATCCCACGCCCTTCTATTCCATATATTTCATTATTGTACTTGCAATTTGCTCAAGATCATTAATGTCATCTACTAAATCAGTGGCTATTGCAGATTTCGGCATTCCAAAAACGATACAGCTATTTTCTGATTCTGCAATCGCTTTGACTCTTCCGTTCTTTTTGAGTTCGACCAATCCTTTCGATCCATCAGATCCCATACCTGTTAAAACGACCGCAATCTTATCGTAATCAGTTAAATTACTGACAGAGGAAAACATAAAATCGACTGATGGTCTATGCCCCTTAATAGGTGGTGATTGATCCAGGCAAATAGAAACATTCGAACCGTATTTTTTTAATGTGATATGGTAATTTCCTGGTGCGATATAAGCTGTGCCGTTCTGTAAAATATCCCCATCTTCAGCTTCTTTTACATGAATATTACTTAAAGTATTTAAACGATTAGCTAACGATTTTGTAAATCCAGCTGGCATATGTTGAACGATGAGAATTGGAGCTTGAATAGAACTTGGCAAAGCAGAAATCACTTCCTGCAAAGCCCTGGGCCCACCGGTTGATGAACCTATACAAATAATTTTTTTTCGATTTTTATCCCAATTTAAATCAATATTTTGTTTTGTATGTATAAAATCATTTCTTGCAACAGATAACCTATGAATATTAGTTATATTTACCAAACTGGCATTTTTTACTTTATCTATTAATTCAATTTTTATTTTTTCTAAATCAAGAGAAATTGGACCTGAAGGTTTAGCCACAAAGTCAATGGCACCATTTTGCATAGCGGTTATCGTATTTTCTGCCCCTACTGTTGTTGTGCTTGATAACATAATAATCGGTATTGGTTTCTCCTTCATTATCCTTTCCAGAGCATCAAGACCATTCATAATAGGCATTTCTATATCCATTGTTATGACATCTGGCCTAAAGCGTCTCGCCTTTTCAATTGCGTCAAGACCATTTCTAGCTATTCCAACAACATTTATTTGCGGGTCTTCTTGCAAAAATTCAACTATTAACTTTCTCATAAATGCAGAATCATCAACCACAAGTACATTAATTGACTTCATAACCCGCCCTACCTTTCAAAAAAACTACGTAGTTTACGAATAAAATGGTTAGTTTGTGATAAATCGTATTTTTTATTTTCACCTAAGTAATTTTGAACAATTTGTTCTAGTTTTGCTGAAATAGGTGAATGGGGAAATTCAGAATAGAAAGGCTCCTGACGGATAACTGCTTTGCGAACATGGGAATCCTCAGGCAATATTCCTAGACTATGTATATCCTTATTTAAAAATTTTTTCATCGCTGATTGTAATCTTTCAAGTGTTAATTTCCCCTCTTTTTCCCTTTCACTTCGATTACAAATTAAAAACAAATTATTCTCAGGAGCATTTATAGATATATATTTCATCATCGAGTAGGCATCTGTAATAGAGGTCGGTTCGGGTGTGGTAATAACAATGATATCTTCAACCGACAATAATACCTGTAAATTTGTTTTTGTCGCTCCTGCACCCATATCAAAAATAATAAAGTCATATAAATGTTGTAAATCCTCTAATTCAGCTAGTAATCTCCGAATAGAGGTTTGATCTAATTCAAGCACTTCCGCAAAGCCATTTCCTGCTGAAATATAAGAAATATTATAAGGACCAGTGTATACGATATCATTGATAGATAAGTTATTTTTGATATAATTTGAAATATTGTTTTGGGAATCGATTCCCAACAATACATCAATATTTCCCATACCTATATCAAAATCAAAAACCAGAACTTTTTTTCCTCTTTGGGCAATTGATATTGCGGAATTTACTGTAATATTTGACTTTCCCACTCCCCCTTTTCCACTGACAACAGCAATTGTCCTAGCGGTCTTTGAATATTTTTCCATTAGCATTTTTCGTAGCTTTTCTGCTTGATCACTCATTTTTTCATACCCGCAAAAAGATGTTCTACTATTATTGTTGGTGAGCCTTCATCTAAATCATCTGGAACATCTTGTCCATATGTTAGATAAGCTACACCTTTCTTCCAGTGCTTTACTAAATTGATAATCGTACCATAGGTTGTTGTTTCATCTAACTTAGTGAAGATGAATTTGTTTATACTTATAGATTCAAAGTTTTTAATAATTTCTTCTAAATCATTTTCTTTCATTGTCATCGAAAGTGTTAAATAAGTTTCTATATTTTGTTTAAAATCAATTAGTTTTTGAAGTTCCTCAATATACTTGATTTCGCGGTAATTCCGGCCAGCTGTGTCAATAAATATATGATCAAAATCATCAAACTTTTTGATCGCTTTTTGAAAATCCTCTAGTTTGTAAACTACTTCTACTGGTACATTCAGTAAATTAGCATACGTTTTTAATTGCTCAATGGCAGCAATTCTGTATGTGTCTGTTGTAATAAATGCGATCTTTTTATTTTTTTCTAGTTTCTCACCTGCAGCTATTTTGGCTAGTGTAGTTGTTTTGCCTACACCAGTCGGGCCAACTAAATTCACATATTTTTTTTGAATATTTATCCCGCCATGCTGTACCTCTGACAGTATTTCTACAAGATAATTTTTTCCCCAATCATTTATTTGTTTCATTGATGGTTCAACGGGACTATTTCTCCATTCTTTCAGCAAAGCACTACTTAAAAAATAAAGAATATCCTCACTTACCTCTTGTTTTTTTAACCCTTCACAAAATATCTGTATAGGTTCGGGAAAATTTTGAAGTTGAATAGAATTTGTTATCGTAATTTCTTGAACCATTCTCTTCAGTTCCGACAGATCTTCCTGCATATTATGATTGGATTCTTCTTTTTTTGTATGTAATGAGAGGTGTGGTGAAACTCGATTCTTTTCTTTCATAACTAATTTCGTTTGTTTAAACTCCGTATCAAGGGCAGCTATAACTTCTAATTTTTTCTTTTTAAAAATTCCAAACCAACCTCTTGTATGTTTGACTTTGGAATTTAATATTACAGCCTCGTCACCTAATTCTTTACGAATCTGTTCCAACGCGTCTGACATATTCAATGCCTCAAATTTTTTCACTTTCATTCAACATTCACCACCCCTATACTTTGAACTTCAACATTTGCTTCCAATTCGTTATAAGAAAGAACTGGAACACGAGGAAAATATCGTTCAGTCATTTGACGTACATACATTCTTACTGCAGGAGAGCATAAAATAATAGGCGAATGACCGACTAAGGATAATTGTTCCACTTGTGCTGCAACAGCCTCCAATATATTTTGTGAATCATTTGGGTCAATTGATAAATAATTGCCGTGTTCTGTCTGTTGAACGCCATCAGCAATGATTTTTTCAATTTTTCCCGAAACGGTAATTACCTTTAATGTTTCTCCGTCTTCCGTATATTGATTGGTAATCTGTCTTGCTAATGCTTGTCGGACATATTCAGTTAATAAATCCGTGTCTGTCGACATTTTTCCAAAGTCAGCTAGTGTTTCGAAAATAATAGTCAAATTGCGAATCGATACATTTTCTTTTAAAAGTTTCGCTAAAACCTTTTGTATTTCTCCTACGGATAGAGGGTTAGGTGTTACTTCCTCAACCAAAATTGGATATGATTCTTTGATATGATCAATTAATTGCTTTGTTTCTTGTCTGCCCAACAGTTCATAAGCATTTGTCCTTAATATTTCCGTAATATGAGTAGAAACAACTGAAGGAGGATCAACAACAGTAAAACCGAGTATTTCTGCTTGTTCCTTCGTATTTTCTGTAATCCATTTTGCAGGTAAACCGAAGGATGGTTCTACTGTCTCTATACCTTCTATAGAATCATCACCTATACCAGGACTCATGGCTAAATAATGATCGAGCAGTAACTCTCCTCTCCCCATTTCATTTCCTTTAATCTTCAAAACATATTCATTAGGCTGTAGTTGTATATTATCCCGTATTCTTACTACTGGTATGACAATACCAAGTTCTAACGCAAGCTGACGTCTAATCATCACTACACGATCGAGTAAATCTCCACCTTGATTGGCATCTGCAAGAGGAATTAATCCGTATCCAAATTCAAATTCGATTGGATCAATGTTTAATAAATTGATCACACTCTCAGGACTTTTTAATTCCTCGGTTTGAACTTCTTCTTCTATTTCATCCATAGAGGAATCAACATTTTTTGAAACTCTAGAAAGTCTATATCCACCGAGTGCCAGTGCCGCAGCTATTGGTATCGTAACTAAGTCATTTATTGGAGTGGCTATCCCTAGTAAAAAGATCGTTCCCGCAGCAATATATAGCATTTTGGGATAAGCTAGCAACTGGGAGATAATATCCTGACTAAGATTACCATCTGAAGCTGCTCGAGTCACCACAATACCTGTTGCTGTTGAGATTAATAATGCAGGAATTTGACTGACAATTCCGTCCCCGACGGTGAGGAGGGAAAATTTTGTAGCTGCTTCAGCAATCGGTAAACCTTGCTGCGTCATTCCTATAATAATCCCGAATATTAAATTGATAAGGACGATAATGATCCCTGCAATTGCATCACCTTTCACAAACTTGCTGGCACCGTCCATCGCACCATAAAAATCTGATTCCCTACTTACCTTTTCCCTTCTTTGGCGAGCCTCTTGCTCAGAAATGATTCCAGCATTTAAATCTGCATCAATACTCATTTGTTTCCCAGGCATTGCATCAAGGGTAAATCGGGCAGCAACTTCTGAAACCCGTTCAGATCCTTTCGTAATGACAACAAATTGAATAATAATTAAGATAAGAAAAACAACAAGTCCTACAATCACATTTCCACCGACAACAAACGTTCCAAACGTTTCAACTACTCCGCCTGCTTCTCCCCTCGATAAAATGGATCTTGTTGTTGAGACGTTTAATCCTAATCGAAACAAAGTTAGTAATAATAATAGAGATGGAAAGACTGAGAATTGCAAAGGCTCTGTCATATTCATTGATGTTAATAAGACGAGTAATGCTAGAGAAATATTAATAATGATAAGAAAACTTAATAGCCCTGGCGGAAATGGTATGATCAACATCGCAACTATTAAAATAACACTAAATAAAACTGATAAATCTCTTGTTGACATACTCTTTCGCTCCTAGATTTTATTTTTAATACGATAGACATAGGCTAATATTTCTGCTACTACTTTGAAAAACTCCTCTGGAACTACATCACCAATATCAGCCTGATCGTAAAGTGCTCTCGCTAATGGCCGATTTTCTACCATAATAATTTCATGTTCATTGCCAATTTTTTTTATTTTTTCTGCTAAAAAATCGACACCTTTAGCAATTACATATGGTGCATCATACTTTTCTTCATCATATTTCAAGCAAATAGCAAAATGAGTTGGATTGGTAATGATAACATCCGCTTTTGGGACTTCTTGCATCATTCTCCGCATCGCCATTTCTCTTTGCCTTTGCTTTATTTTCGATTTTATTAATGGATCCCCTTCGCTGTTCTTATATTCATCTTTTATATCCTGTTTAGACATCCTTATATTTTTTTCAAAATCAAAACGCTGATAAAGATAATCAAACACGGCCAGGAATAGTAACGAAACGGATGCAGCTAAACCCATTTGCAATGCTAGATTAGCAATAATTTTGATTGAATTAGAGACAGACTTAAACGATAGACCCAATACTTCATCAATTCTTGTCCATAAAACGATTAGGGTAACTGCTCCAACAAAGGAAATCTTTAAGATTGATTTTAACATTTCAACAATTGCCCTCATCGAAAAAATACGTTTAAATCCTTTAATTGGATCAAGCTTTTCGAGTTTAGGGGCTATACTTTCCGTTGAAAACATTAAACCAATCTGAGCAAAATTCGAAGCAATTGCAGCGATAAATGCAATGAGCAAAATTGGTCCTAGAATAATGGCAACTTCTTTTAATACTTCAATAACAATCATTTTCAAATTATTTTCTGTTAAATCTATTAGCATATAATGTTGAAAGGCATAGCGAAAAAAATTAAATATGTGACTTCCGATAAAAGAAGAACCGAAAGTTAAGAAAAGAAAAACAGCTAAGAGACCAATTGCCGTATTTATATCTGAGCTTTTAGCGGTTTGTCCTTTTTTTCTAGCATCCTGACGTTTTTTCGGGGTTGCTTTTTCCGTTTTTTCTCCAGCAAAAAACTGTAAATCTAGCGAAATCCAAGTCATCATTGCCCACCTACTAATTTCATTACATCTCTCATTGTATAAAACATATATTCAAATAATTGCTGACAAACTAAAAAGATGACCCCCATTACGATGAATAAAACAATAAAGCTGACTGCTATTTTTACCGGAAAACCAACAACAAAAATATTTAGCTGCGGCACGGTTCTGGCGATAATTCCCAAACCTACATCAACTAGAAAGATAACAGCTACTACAGGAATCGACATTTGAAAGGCAATAACAAACATTTTACCAAATGTACGAATGACGAAATCAATGAGATTTGCGTCACCGAATGAAAATAATGCTTTATCAATAGGTATAAATTGATAACTATAAAAGATACCATCCAAAATAATATGATGACCGTTTAATGCGAGTAAAAGTAATAATGCAAAGCTATATAAATATTGTCCCATTAACGGGCTTTGAGTTCCGGTTTGTGGATCAATGACATTTGCAATGGCAAAACCCATTTGGAAATCAATAAATCCTCCAGCAATTTGGATCGCTGATAATAGGAGATAGGCGATAAATCCAATAGAAAGACCTACCATCGCTTCTTTTATTAACAGCATAAAATATTTCCCATTAATTTCAAAACCTTGAATATCTATCGTGTAATACATTAACCAAGCTAAGAAGAAGGCTAATCCAATTTTATAAATAGCGGGAATCGTTCGATATGAGAATAATGGCATTGTCACAAAAAATGCTGATACTCTAACAAAAATCAATAAAAACACTGAAAAAGATGGAATAAGATGTTCCATTTACTTAACCTACATATCGTGTTAAATTTGAAAAAATATCTGTAGCATATGACAATATATGACTTAGCATCCATGGTCCAAAAACGACAAGCCCTATTAAAACCGCCACAATCTTTGGTATAAACGCTAAAGTTTGTTCTTGAATTTGTGTTGTTGCCTGAAAGATACTTACGATCAATCCAACAATCAAAGCTACTAGAAGAAGTGGCCCAGCAACAATTAAAGTAATATATATTCCTTTTTCAGCAAGAGAAATAACCATATCTGAATTCATTTTCATCCACCTTCTTTTAAAAGCTTTGTAATAATGATTTGACTACAAGATACCATCCATCTACCAAAACAAATAGTAATATTTTAAATGGCAAGGAAATCATTACAGGTGGTAACATCATCATTCCCATAGACATTAATATACTAGCAACGACCATATCAATTACAAGAAAAGGAATAAATATCATAAAACCGATTTGAAAGGCAGTTTTAATTTCACTTATAGCAAATGCTGGAACTAAGGCTGTAATAGGAATATCTTCTATCTTTTTTGGTTTTTCCGCATGTGAATAATCAAGAAACAGCTCTAAGTCTTTTTGTCTTGTATATTTACTCATAAAATCTTTAAAAGGAACAGATGCCTTCTCATATGCTTGTTCTAAAGTAATCTTATCGTTAAACAAAGGTGTCAATGCTTGTTGATTTACTTCACTAAAAGTTGGCGCCATGATAAAAAAGGTTAAAAATAATGAAAGCCCTATAATTACTTGATTTGGCGGCATCGACTGGGTTCCCATGGATGTTCGTACAAACGATAGGACAATGACAATCCTTGTAAACGACGTCAATAATATTAATATACTTGGTGCTAAGGATAAAACTGTTAGGAGTAAGAGAAGCTTTACTGCTGACGAAACAGTGTCAGGTGAACTATTATTAAAAAACTGCATAAAATCATTCATCCGTTTTTTGCTCCTTTTGGTCAAACTTACTCATCACATTTTTTCTATCCTTTTTCATGTTTGCTAGTTGATTATTTAATATATTTTGAAATGATAAATTATTACTTTTACTATTTTTATTTCGATTGGTTAGCTTTGAAATGATATCTCTAGGTTCAAGCGAATGATCTAATTGATCCTTATAAAATTGGATAAATTCATCTATTTCTTTTTTGTCTTCAATTTCCTTTAGCAAGGTGATGTCTTCCCCTACACCTAAAATCAAAATACGATTTCCCGCTTTAACCACTTGTAATGAGCGATTCCCTCCTAAAGGAGTTCCCCCAAAGTTTTGAATTAATCGGTTTTGTTGATAAGATTGACTTTTTTTATTTATAAACTTCAATAAAAAGTATAATAACCCTATGACAAATATAAGTGCAAAAACCATTTTAGCTCCATCCCAAAAAGTAATGATAGAACTATTTGTTGTTTCAACCTTATCTGCTTTTTTTACACTTTGGGGATTTTCTTTTTTCATTTCTTTTTGATTCTCAAGAAAGTCATGAACATTCCCATTTAAGGACTCTGCATGAGCCACTAGTTGTTGCTCACACAGAGGTGTAATTAATAAAATGAGTGTCATTATTTTTAGTAGAAATTTTTGCAAATTTAGTACACCCTCTTATCAACTATTAAGCTAGTGTTTTTTGGATTGCCTCAATAACACGGTCAGCCTGAAATGGTTTAACAATAAAATCCTTTGCTCCCGCCTGAATAGCATCAATTACCATCGCTTGCTGTCCCATCGCAGAACACATAATGATTTTAGCATCTGGGTCAATACTCTTAATTTCCTTAAGTGCAGTGATACCATCCATTTCCGGCATAGTAATATCCATTGTCACAAGATCTGGTTTTAGTTCTTTATATTTTTCTACTGCTTGAGCTCCATCTGCTGCTTCTGCAACCACTTCAAATCCATTTTTTGTTAGTATATCTTTTACCATCATTCTCATGAATGCAGCATCATCTACAACTAGTATTCTATTCGCCATTATTATCGAACCTCCATCAAATATTTTTATAGTTTTTTAATTCGATCTCTTTGACTTACAATATCAGTAATTCTTACACCAAAGTTTTCGTCAATTACAACAACCTCACCTTGGGCAACAAGCTGTTTATTTACTAATATATCCACAGGTTCCCCTGCAAGCTTGTCTAATTCAATAATCGAGCCCGAGCCCAGCTCAAGTATATCTTTTACAGAGCGGTTTGTTTTTCCAAGCTCTACAGTGACTTGAAGAGGAATATCAAGCAGCATATTCAGATTTCTTGTTTCCGGAATTGTTGTTGATACTTCTTCAAAATTAGAAAATACAGCTGGCTGAACATTTTGTATACTATTTCCCCTGTTCTCATTCATAATACTTCTATCTGAATGATTGCTATGCTGATTTACTTGGGGTTGATTTGTTTCATATATTTCAGAATGATTTACAGGTATAGGTTTTTCTGTTGAATCGACATATGTTGGGCCAGCTTCAATTTGTTCATTATTTTTCGAAGCCTTTGTCTCTTCCGTTTCACTAGCATGGAATAAGTCTTCTACTAGTCTTTTACCAAACTCTAAAGGTAATAATTGCATAATTGAGGAATCTATCAATTCTCCTACCTTTAATTGAAAAGAAATTTTAATTAGCAAATCTTGGACTGGAATATTTTCCGCTCCTGCACCAGCTTTAAGGTCCAAGAAATCAATCAGAGGTGGAGAGATGTCTACTCGCTTATTAAACACAGTTGACATCGAAGTAGCCGCAGAACCCATCATTTGGTTCATCGCTTCTTGAACTGCACTGAGTTGGATTTCATCCAAAATAGTTTCAGTAATAATTCCATTCCCGCCTAGCATTAAATCTGCAATTATCGCCGCATCCGATTGTTTAATAACCAACAAATTCATTCCCGAAAAACCTTCTGTATATTTCACTTGAATAGCTACATAAGGATGTGGAAACTCGTCTTTCAATTTTGATTGCTCAATAATTGAAACCGTTGGGGTTGTGATATCCACCTTTTGTGATAAAAGAGTTGATAATGCTGTTGCAGAACTTCCAAAAGAGATATTACCAATCTCACCTAGTGCATCTTTTTCCATAGAGGATAAATAATCTTCTACTACTATTTGATTACTCTCCTCTTCCTCATCAGCTGTGCCGCGTAATAGAGCATCGATTTCATCTTGTGAGAGCATGTTATTCATTATCGTCTCCTCCTTTCACATCATTTAATATTTGTATTGCCATTTTTTTACCCACTTTTCCTATTTGAGCTTGGTATTTAGGGATACCTTCTAATTTTACGACTAGTGGGTCGCGAATTTTTTGTTCCAATGGGATAACATCCCCAATATTAAGGGTTAAAAAATCATCAATCGTAATATCTGTACTTCCTAGCTCAGCTATAAGAGGTATACGTGCATTCTTAATTGTTTTCTCAATATTTTCAGTTTCTATAGGCTCTTTTTCTTTATGATTATTATTTTGCATCCAATAATGAACTGATAGATTTGGAATAATTGGTTCTAAAACTACATGTGGAATACATAAATTAATCATTCCACTTGTTTCACCAATCACTGTATTCATAGAAATGACAACGACAGTTTCATTTGGTGATACCATTTGCAAAAACTGTGGGTTTACTTCAAAGTCTGCTAAAATCGGAGAAATCTCAGCAATGTTTGCCCAAGCTTCTGAAAGATGTTCAAAAGCACGTTCAAATAAATTTGACATTATTTTTTTCTCAATTTCCGTCAAATTATCCACCTTATTAACACTGGTACCTTTTCCACCAAGTACAAGATCTAACATTGAATATGCGATATTAGGATTGATCTCCATTAATATTCTTCCATCCAACGGAGGAACATCATATGAATTTAATATCGTCATTTTCGGAACGGAACGTATGAATTCTTCAAAGGGTATTTGATCAGCAGATGCCACAGAAATTTGCACATACGTTCGTAATTGAGCCGAAAAATATGTAGTTAAAAGCCTTGCAAAATTCTCATGTATTCTTGTTAAGCTTCTTATTTGATCTTTAGAAAAACGTAATGCCCTTTTAAAATCATAAACTTTTACTTTTTTTATTTCTTCTTCCTTTTTAATATCATCCGCATTCATTTCACCGGTTGATAAAGCACTTAACAGGGCATCAATTTCACTTTGAGATAATACTTCTCCTGACAAGGCATACACCTCCTTTAAGATCTATTGATTTTTTTACTGTATTACATAGGAGGTTATGTATATTTCTATAACTTTTCCATTTTGCATGTAGCTGTTAATTTTGTTTTTGAGTATATTTGTTAACTTTTCTTTCCCCTTTATACCATCCATCTCAGATGCAGATGTTTCGGATAATTCCTTAATAACGGAATCTTTTACTTGAAAATCTCTTTTCTCCAATTCACTTTTTGCTTTTTTATTATCTGTTTCAATTTTTAAAGAGATTTTAATGTAATTATTACTTTTTAAATTCGTTGTTATTTCGGGAACATCTACAGAATTTTTTAATACTTCATCGATTGAAGGTGCCGATCCAGCTTTATGATCGCCATTATAAATGATAATAATAATTGCAATTGCACCGGCTAACAAAATCACTAATAAAAGGGACACCATCGTAGTAATCATTTTATTCTTCATGTTGGGTGACCTCCTGATTCATTTTGCCAAATAAATTTATAGATTGATAGAATGCTTGAATACGCTCATGAATCTGTTCTATCTTATCTAGTACTATGTATTGGTGGCCATTTGTTAATGTAATGGTTGTATCTGGAAAACTTTCGATTGTTTCAATATAAAGGGCATTTAACATAAAAGACTTACCATTTAATCTTGTGACGGTAATCATGATTATAGCCAGGACTAAGGATAATCACTTAGTCCTGTCCCTCCTAACTATCGTTTTAAATTCATTAATTCTTGTAAAATTTCATCAGAAGTTGTAATAATCCTCGTATTGGCTTGGAAACCACGTTGGGCAACAATCATATCTGTAAATTCCTCTGATAGATCAACGTTCGACATTTCAAGAGCGCCTGGTGTCAAAGTTCCACGTCCATTTCCTGGTACACCATAATTTGCAGTTCCTGAGTTAACAGATGCTAACAAAAGATTACTTCCTGCTTTCTGTAATCCAGCTGGGTTGCTGAATTTTGCAATGGCAAGCTTACCGATTTCAACGACTTTACCATTTGAATACACACCATTTATTTCTCCCATTGAACCAATATTAAAGCTTTCAAGTGAGCCTTGTTCCTGTCCATCTGGAGTGACAACTGCTTTCAGTTCTTCCCCGCCAAAGGTTAGTTTGGAGAGATCTAATTTAACTGAAAGATAACTTGGTGTACCATTTCCACTATTAATTGGCAATGTAATAGTTGATCCATCATTATTCCACTTTTTATTTACAGAATCATATGTTAATGTAACAGGTAATGTTACAGCTGGATCTAACGTCTTGTCCTCAAATGTAAGTGTCCATGTGGTTCCATTACTTGAAGATGTTTTTAGGTCAAGGACATGTTTTTTTCCATTTGCATCAACAACCTCAATCTGCTGAGTTTGTTCTGTATTTCCACTTACACTACTAGGAAGATTTCCTACAACTTCGATTTCCTTTGTTTTTTGAGAAGGCAAAACTGAATTCACATCAACTACAATGTCTTTTAAACGACCTGTTTCATCATACTGCTGAACTTTTAACCCATCTGCATTAACCAATGTACCTGTATTATCTAAATAAAAGTTCCCTGCACGAGTATAGTAATTTTGATTTCCTTGGCTGACAATAAAGTACCCATCTCCATCTATCCCTAGGTCAAGTGCACGTCCAGTTGTTTGCATGCTTGATTGTGTATCAATTAAATCAATGGATGCCAAGGTAGAACCTAAACCAACTTGCATCGGGTTTTTACCCCCGCGATTATTTTGTGCCCCACTTGCACCGGAGATCATTTGGTTCATTGTGTCCTTGAAAGTGACACGGCCTTTTTTAAATCCATACGTATTTACATTCGCGATATTGTTACCAATTACGTCCAGTTTTGTTTGGAAGTTTTTCATTCCACTAATTCCTGAATACATTGAGCGTAGCATGTTAATTTCCCCTTTCAAATCGGTTTAGCTGTATCTGTCAATCAACAGCTATCGACTTCCTCTACGGTCCAGTCGAGTTATTTAGTTTACAATGATAGCTCCATTAATGTTTGTAAAAATTTGCTCACTTGCCTCTTGTAAATTCATTGCTGTAATAACTGTTTCATTTTTTGCACTAACAACCAATGCTGCATTTTTTACTATAACAAGTGATTCGGTTACACCTTTATCTTTTGCTTCAGCCACTTTCGCACTAATTTTTCCCCATTGATTTGAATCAATGTGAATTCCTCTTTGCCGTAACCTTTCACTAGCATGCTTACTAATCGTTAAATGATTAGATTCATTTGCTAGTGCTTGATTAAATGCTTTAGTAAAAGATGTTTGAATTTGTTTCGTTTGTTTATTTGGTCCTTGAACCGTTCTAGACGTAATTGGTTGTAATGGAATTTGACTAAACATAGGTCGATCCATTAAACCACTTCCTTATCCTTCTATTTTCATTATTTGATCAGCTTTTATTTTTTCTTCATTATCAAGAGTAAACCAAGTATTCCCATCTTTAACTGAAACTGATTTTACAGTAGCTGTTTGTTCATTTTTCTCTTCATCTACCCAAGTTACCTTTTTCCCAATTAAATAACTCGCTTGAATTAAAGAGTTTTCCTTACTTTGTGTGTTAACTTGAGAAATATTAGCAGGAGAAAGCTCTGTTCCATCCTGGAGAATAAATTTAACTGAATCATCAACAAAACGAACGCCTGAGATTACTCCTTTTCCTTGGGAAATCTCTGGGGTCTTATTTGGATCTTTATTTTCAACAATTTTATGCCATGTAATTTCTTTTCCAACAAATTGTGTATAAGTCACTAATTGATTTTGCTGCTCCATAGCCACAAGATTTCCGATTGACTTATTCATATTTGTCATCTGCTCTAATGAAGAAAAGGTAGCCATCTGTGCAATAAAATCTTTATCTTGCATAGGATTTAATGGATCTTGATTTTGCAGTTGAACCATTAATATTTTTAAAAAATCATCTTTTCCTAGAATATCTTGACCCGTTTTTCTTTGAGTTTTTTGCGCATTTTCATACAGTAAACTAGGATCGATTGTGTTTGCCATTTCATCACCTATATTTTCTCTTCTAATAAATGATCATTTAAAACATCTAAAAATTGAACTGAATTTTCCTTTTCTTTCTCATGTTTATCTTTTTGCTGCTGATCCTGATTGAACGATTGCTCCTCAGATTGTCCACGATCAAACTTTTGAGCCTCAGCTTCTCCATATATCACATCGATTTTGTCTACTTGTATATTTTGCTGTGTAAAAGCATTTTTTAATTGATGGATTTGGGAATCTAGTATTTCTTTTGCTGCACCTGAGGAAGCCAACATTCTAGCCGTCAACATGCCTTTATCTTGCAGCACTTCAATTCTAATTGATCCCAGATGCTCAGGATACAATTTTATTAATAGCTTATTTGCACCATTTGCCTTTATAAATTGAGACTTCCCTAATATATTAGTAAAATCTTTAACAAATTGCTGATAATCAACTGTTTTTGAATCTTTACTCACATGTAGTACAAATTGTTCAATCTTTGAGATCTGCTGTGCTTGAACCGATTGATTGAAGGTTTCTTGAATTTGCTGTTTTCTGTTTCCTTCTGCATTCAGTACTTTGCCATTTTGATTAACTTCCCATTTATTAAATGCATTTTGTAATATCCCATTTTTATTTTGAATACCATTTGTTAACTGTTCTAATTTTGTTATCAAATCCTGAATATTCTCTTTAAGATCAGCCAAATTTTTAAGATCTGCTATAGATAGATCCATTTGCTCGGCATTACTTGCAGTTACATTGGCAGTATTAGCTGCAAATTGAAACAATTCAGGTTTCAATTGCTTTAAACTATCTTTCGGAATTGCAGTAATGATTGATATCATCTCTCCTATTCCTTGAATGTACTGTCCTTCACTCATTAACTGGTTTACTTTATTCTGTTGCCCCAGATGCAAAGGGTTATTGCCAATTAGTGCAAAAAGGCCATCTATTAATTCTGAAAATTGTTCTTTCCATTCATCTTTTGTTAGTCCCAATGAATCAGATAGTATTTCTTCGGTCAGCTTTGATTCATTTAATAGCCCATAATCATTTACTTGTTCCATATATCCATTTTTTAATAAAGATAGGATATCATTTAATAGATTTTCACTTTCACCACTGCTAGGGTCCAAACTTTCTTTCTGATTCAATACTGCATCAAATGCGCTTTTAAAACCAGACAATGACTGATTCACTTTACCTGGCTTTTGACTTTGATTTATGCTATTTGAATTTAAAAACGGCAAAACACCTATATTCACTTTGTCACCCCCTTTCTATGTTCGTTTAGATTAATTTGTTTTAGAACTAAGTAACTCCGTGTATTTTGCTGCACGATCAGCTGGCATTTTTTCCATTATTTTTGCTAAAGTCTCAGATTTTAAATTTGAAAGAATTTTTAATGCTTCTTCATCCTTCATATTTAAAATAATTGGCGCAGCGTTTTTGGGTGACATCGAGTCATACGTTCTTACAATCTCAGTGAAGGCTTTTTTATTTTGTTCTTGCATTTGTCTTAATTCATCAATTTGATCTTCCAGTCTTTTCTGTTCCAAAAGGAGCTGTTTTTTTTCACTATCCTGATTATCAATTTTCGTTTGCAGCTGTGTCAGCTCGGCATCTTTATTCTCGATCTCTGCTTGTAAATCAATAATCTTATTCTCATACTCTTTTAAGCTTTTTTCGCTTGTTTTATTTGCTTGTGATGAGACGAACGGAAGCTTTCCGCTTAAATCCTTTGCTTTTTCAAATACATTTACACCTGCTACTTGTGCAACAATTAATCCGACAAACACTGCAAATAAAAGAGGAATAAAGATAACAGTTAAAAACCATTGAAACTTATTTTTGGGTTGTTTTTCATTTATATCTTTCAAAATCATATCCTCCTGAACCAAAAACCTAGTTTCCAAGTCGCTGATAATAGCTTTGTGTTGATATTTCATCCAATTGCTTATTTTCTATTTCACTCAATAATTTTTGAAATTTTTCAAAGTCCTTTTCCTTCATTTTTTCATATTTTTTCATTTCGATATTTTTGTCCTGAAGTAATTGTTCACACCAGTTCATTTGGTTTCTTGCATTGATTACAAGCTCTTGATAATGTTTGATTGACTTTTCTAAGTTTCCAATAAATCGCTGATAATGACGAATAGATTGAACCTTAAATCCCGTTTCGAGCTTCGAAGCTTGAAATTTCTGCAAATCTTCCTTTTTCTTCAATAATAGATACAATTCTTCAGCAACCATTTCAAAGCGCTTTACCGCTTTTTGATAGGTAGATAATGCCTCATCTTTTTCCCGTTCTTTTATGGTTAGAATCTTTTCGAATTTGTACTGGTATTTCATACCATTACTCCTTTTCAGCAAGTTCGATGAGTGATAGAATACTTTGCTCAAACGTTATTTTTTCATCTGTTTTCTGTTTCAAGAAGGAAATGATTTTCGGATACATTTCTATCGCATCATCAATTTCTTTGGAAGCGCCACGTTTATATGCGCCGATATTAATTAAATCCTCAGAATTTATATATGTACTTAATATTTCCCTTAATTTTTCTGCTGCATTTTTATGTGAATCAGATACTAAATGGTTCATTAAACGGCTTATACTTTTTAAAACATTAATCGCTGGAAATTGACCTTTATTTGCTAAGGAACGATCAAGGACAAAATGACCATCTAATATTCCTCGGACTGTATCAGCAATCGGTTCATTCATATCATCCCCATCTACTAATACCGTATAAAAACCAGTGATTGTCCCTTTTTCATTTGTACCAGTTCTCTCAAGTAGTTTTGGCAGGATAGCAAATACAGAAGGAGTATATCCCTTAGTTGCAGGAGGTTCACCAACTGCAAGCCCAACTTCCCGTTGTGCCATTGCTACACGAGTAACAGAATCCATCATAAACATGACATTATGACCTTTATCACGAAAATACTCAGCAATTGCTGTAGCTGTAAAAGCACCTTTAATTCTCATTAAAGCAGGCTGGTCAGAAGTAGCAGCAATGACGATCGATTTGCTCAACCCTTCTGGCCCTAAATCTCTTTCAATAAATTCTCTAACTTCCCGACCTCGTTCACCAATAAGAGCAATGACATTTATGTCTGCTTTTGTATTTCGAGCAATCATTCCAAGCAAAGTACTTTTTCCTACACCGCTTCCTGCAAAGATACCTATTCTTTGACCTTTTCCGACAGTTAATAGGCTATCAATCGCTCGAACACCTACTTCAATTTCTTCGGATATCGGTGGTCTCTTCAAAGGATTGGGAGGGGTTTGTTCAGTTGGAATCGATTTTAATCCCTTTGGCAATACAGACCCATCTAGGGGATTCCCTAATGAATCTACTACCTTACCAATTAATGAAGATCCTACTTTAACCTCTAATGGCTTTGATGTTGCTTCTACTAGACTGCCGGGAGCAATTTCCTGTATTTCTGAATAAGGCATTAAAATCACATATTCTTCTCTAAATCCCACAACTTCTGCTTGAATTTTCCTCTGCTGTTTTTTACCGTTTACATGTATCCAGCACACATCTCCAATCGAACTTTCCGGTCCTAATGATTCGATCATTAATCCGACAACACGCTTAACTTTACCGTATCGTTTATAAGTTTCAATTTTAGGGATAAAAGGAAGTATGTCTATTGCCTTCAAGATGGAACACCCTCTAATATTTCCATTAGTTTAATTTTTAACTCGGACAATTGACTATCAATACTCGCATCAATACGCCCATAACTAGTCTCTATTAAACATTGAAATTCATTTAATTCATCATTTGGGTAAAAGTAAATTTGTTGACCATTGAATAATAAGGCATCTAATTCTTCTTTATTTTGTAAACATAAGCTATATTGATTTGGATGAATAAAAATTTGAACGTCCTTATCTTCTCTAGCTTCCTTCAATGCATGTTTAACAATTGGAATGAATTTTTCTGGTTGATCGGTTAATGTGTCTTGCACAATCTTTTCTGCAACTTTCATTCCAATTTCAAAAATCACTTTTTCGGATGCCTCAATATGTCTTGTAAATTCTTGTTTCAATTCGTTTGTCATTTGAACGGCTATGTCAATTTGGTTGCTGTACGTTTCAATGCCTTGTTTCTGACCCTCTGAAAAGCCGATTTGAAATCCTTCAGCCTTCGCTTCTTCAATCAATTTAGCTTTTTCTTCCAGCCACTTATGTTGATCAGCTTCGATATTTTTTTTGATAACATCAGCATCCAGTTGTGCTGTATCTATTATCTCTCTCGCTTGGTTATGATAGTCTTCGAGAATTTTTTTCTTTTCAACTTCTAAAGGATCATTATCCACTATGTTTTCTATTGGGTTTAATAACCCAATATCTTTTAACCCAATTACCTTTGCTTCTCTCTTTTGATTAACTGCGGTGTGTGATTTAATGATTCTAGACAATAATGTCGTCCCCTCCACCACGAGCAATGATTATTTCTCCGGCGTCTTCCAATCTTCTTATGATAGAAACGATTCTAGATTGTGCCTCTTCTACGTCTTTTAAGCGAATTGGACCCATGTATTCCATTTCTTCCTTAAATGTTTCAACCATTCTAGTAGACATATTTCTATAAACAACATCTTTTACTTCATCACTAGAAACTTTTAACGATAATAGCAGATCTTCATTTTCACATTCCCTTATTATGCGTTGAATTGAACGATTATCAAGGGTAACAATATCTTCAAATACAAACATCCTTTTCTTTATTTCTTCAGCAAGCTCAGGGTCTTGTATTTCAAGTGCGTCCAATATTGTTTTTTCGGTTGATCGATCTACACCATTAAGCACTTCAACCACAGACTCTAAACCACCTGTTTGAGTATAATCTTGTGTAACTGTTGCAGAGAGTTTCTGTTCTAATATTGTTTCAACTTCACTAATTACTTCCGGTGAAGTTCTTTCCATTAATGCAATTCTCCTAGCGATATCTGCTTGAACATTTTGAGGTAATTCCGATAGAATTTGACCAGCTTTTGCTGGTTCCAAATAAGACAATATTAAAGCAATCGTTTGAGGATGTTCGCTTTGAATAAAGTTCAAAATTTGTCCTGGATCTGCTCTCCTTGCAAAATCAAATGGCCGTACCTGTAATGAGGAAGTTAACCGATTAATGATCGTTGTTGCTTGCTCTTGTCCAAGTGCTTTTTCAAGTACTGTCTTTGCATATCCAATACCGCCTTGTGATATATAATCTTGCGCTAATGCAATATTATGAAATTCATCAAGTATGTCCTCTTTCGTTAAAGAATCTACTCTTTTAACCCCGGATATTTCCAAAGTTAATTTTTCAATTTCTTCCTCCGATAAATGTTTATAAACAGACGCAGAAACATCTGGACCAAGTGATATAAGGAGGATAGCGGCTTTTTGCTTTCCTGATAAACCCTTCTCTTTAACTGCCATAATTATCCTCCTTTACTCCTCTGATATCCACGTTCTTAATAGTTTTGCAAATTCATCTGGTCTTTCTTTTGCCATTTTTTCAAGCTGTTTTTTTCTAATCGTGTTTTCCGTTTCATGCTCTTCATTCACATCTGCAATATGAATCGGTTCAGGCTGTATTTCAAACTCTTCTTCTATTTCCTTTTTCTTACGTGAACGAATCATGAAAATAATTAACAGAACGATAACGATTAAAAGTAAACCGCCAATAAGATAAATCCACCATGGGATAACTGATTGTTGTGTATTCGACTGGTTTATTTTTCCACTGAAAGGTTGTACAGAAACCGCTATTTTATTTTGAATATCTTGATTAGTTAGATTTGGAACAGCATTCTTGTCAATGGATGTTCTAACTATCGTTGACAAAAGATTTGTAATATCATCCCTTGTACTTTGAGGTAAGGAATTTAAGTCTTTCGGGTTAGGCGGTTCCACCATTACTTGTATCCCAAGATCACGAATTTTATAAGGACTTTCTGCTATTTGCCTATGAATTCTATTCACTTCATAATTGATAGAATTTTGCACCTTTTCATAATCGCCATTGGAATCACTGCCTGAAACATAATTACTCCCCAGAGAGTCTGCAGGATTTGCACTTTGTGGAACTCCACCTGCTGAAGCACCATTACCTGAATATGTTTCAGTTATATTTTGAGCACTTATTTCTATTCCTTTCATATTATCCTTATCAACTGGCTCAACTAAATTTTCTTCACGATTTTCTTGTGTAAAATCAATATCAGCAGTAACAGTTGCGATTATTTTGTCATAACCCATCATTGTTCCTAGTAGTGATTGAACTTGTCTTTGAATATCACGTTCTATTTGGTGTTTTACATCCATTTGCTGTGCAAATGAATTTCCTGTACTATTTTCATTATTTAAATCAAAGTACTCAAAATTTTGATTCATAATGACGATATTATCAGTAGGAAGATTTGGAACACTTTTAGAAACTAAGTTATATAAAGATCTGATTTGTTTGTCATTAAACTCGTAGCCTGGTTTTGTAGTTAAAACAATCGATGCAGAAGCATCTTGGTTCTTATCACTAACAAATATTTCCTTTTTAGGCATGTTAATCATGACTTTAGCATCTTCTACGCCATCTATTTCTTTCATTAAGTTTGAAAGCTCTGTTTGCATGGCTTCTAATTTTACAACGTCGAATTCATTATCAGTCATACCAAATCCGGCATTTTGGCTAAAGAAAGAATAATCAATGCTTCCTGATTTCGGGATACCTTCAGAAGCCAACTCGATTTTCAATGCATCAACTTGTTCTTTTGGCACTTTTATCGTCTTGCCATTATCAGCTAGCTCTGATTTTATTCCTTTAGAATCTAGACTTTGCTTAATAGAACCTGCCTCAGAAGGAGATAGATTACTATAAAGAGGCACCATTGTCGTTCTTGTTGCAAAAAAACTTATAATTGAAATTAAAAGAACAATAATTACGATGGAGGAAATCCCGAAAATCTTTTGCTTTTTTGATCTATTATCCCAAAACATTTTTAATTTGTTTGAATAGTTTCTTAACTTCTCATTCATTACTATCCTCCGATTTCAAACCAATGTATCAGTTGGAAAATTAAAACGATAAAAATTCAAGCTATTAAACTTGCATTCTCATTGTTTCTTGATATGCTTCAACGACCTTATTTCTTATTTCCAGAGCAGCTTGCAAGGTGATATTAGCTTTCTGTGCAGTAATCATGACTTGATGGAGATCTACATTCTCCCCTTTAGCCATTTTCTCGGTTAAAATATCTGATTCAAGCTGTGATTGATTCACATCATCAATTGACTTCTTTAAAAAATCCGAAAAACTTACTTGAGATTGATAAGGAGTTGAATTAATTTGATTATTTTTTTGATCTAACGGACGTAAAATATTCGATGCAACCGAATTAATATTTTGAATGGACATAAATGCAACCTCCTTAATTATTTTCCGATTTCTAATGCTTTCATCATCATTGATTTAGAGGAATTAAAAACCGTTACATTTGCTTCATATGACCTAGTGGCACTCATTAAATCCACCATTTCTCTTAGTGGATCAACATTAGGAAGTGAAACATAGCCATCTTGGTTTGCATCGGGATTTTCAGGATCATAGACTAGCTTAGATGGGGTTTTATCATCATCTATTATTTTTGTAACCTTTACCCCATTACTAGCGTAATCATTACCGATAGCATTTTGGAAATGTGATGAAAAGGAATTCGTTTTTGGCTCTAAGACCACCATTTTCCTTTTGTACGGCTGCCATTCACCATTTACCAATTTTCCTCTCGTTGTATCAGCATTGGCCATATTAGAGGATATAACGTCCATCCTCAATCGTTGAGCTGTTAAAGCAGAGGATGTGATTCCCATACTACTAAACATTGACATAATTATTTGCCACCTCTTATTACTGTTTGTAGTGTTGAAAGTTTACCACTTAAACGGTCTGCTAATGCGTTGTAATATATCTGATTTGTAGCTAAGTCAGACATTTCTTTATCAATATCTACACCGTTTCCATTTTCATTGTATTGAATATTTTTTTGTGTGACAATTGTCGAAAAATCCTCAGTATTTTGAAATTCAAAATGCCTTATATCTGTTCGTTTAGCTTCAAATGACTGATTTAATGCCTCTTGAAACATTCCCTGGAAACTTACGTCTTTTGGTTTATAATAGGGGGTATCAGCATTTGCTATATTGTCCGCTATTACTTTTTGCTTTAAAGAAGAATAGTCTAGTGCTCGTTCTAATGTAAAAAAAGTATTAGAAAATAAATTCAATTAATGACACCTCGTCCCTATTTCAGACATATTATGATTTAAAACGACAAATTAATTAAAACTAATATTATTTTAATGTTTAAATTTCCCACTGTCCATGCAATCAAATAATTTTTCGATAAAAATTTTCCAATGTTAATGAATTCAGGACTTTAGTTCTATAAATATTTATTTATATACCAATCTCTTCTTGGGTTATATTGGAAATTTGTTGTTTTGTTAATTAATTCCATTTCAATACCGCTAAGGGACTGGGTAAATAGACTGATTGTTTATTCATAAGTTATTGAAGCATAATAAAACCGCCAATGAATCATCATGGCGGTTTTATTATTTAAATATAGTCTTATTAATTTGATTTTAATTTATCTAACTCAACAAGGAACTTATCATTTAACACTTTAATATATGTTCCCTTCATTCCAAGTGATCTTGATTCAATTACACCAGCACTCTCAAGCTTACGTAGTGCATTAACAATGACTGATCTAGTTATTCCAACTCTATCTGCAATTTTAGATGCAACTAGTAAACCTTCTTTACCATTTAACTCTTCGAAAATATGTTCAATCGCTTCAAGCTCACTGTATGATAATGAACTAATAGCCATTTGGACAACTGCTTTACTTCTTGCTTCTTCTTCAATTTCTTCTGATTTTTCACGAAGAATTTCCATGCCTACAACAGTTGCACCGTACTCGGCTAAAATTAAATCGTCATCATGAAATTTTTCTTGGAGACGCGCAAGAATTAATGTACCTAATCTTTCTCCTCCACCAATAATAGGAACAATTGTAGTTAACCCGCTTTGAAATAGTTCTTTATTCTCTACCGGGAATGCTGTATATTCACTATTTACATCTAAATTTGGAGATGTTTCATTTACACTGAACAGACTATTTGTATATTCTTCAGGGAATTGTCTATCCTCTAACATTTTTGTCATTCTCTCGTTTTCAACTTGTTGATTGATAGCATAGCCTAATAATTTCCCACGACGACTTACAACATAAATATTCGCTTCGATTACATCACTTAACGTTTGAGCCATTTCATTAAAGTTAACTGGTTTACCTGCTGCTTTTTGTAACATTGCATTAATTTTTCTTGTTTTGTCTAATAAATTCATTTTTCTTCCTCCTAGTATAAATATTGCTTCATTTTATTGAATCCAATTATTATTGAAATTTTTATAACTAAAGATTGAAACATTTTCTCAGTATCACAAAATAAACTGACTAAGATCTTTGTCCTGAGAAATAGCTCCTAACTTCTCATTTACATATTGTGGTGTAATATTAATTTGTTCCAGAGTAATGTCTGGTGCTTCAAATGATAAATCCTCGAGAAGTTTCTCAAGTATAGTATGCAAGCGTCTTGCACCAATGTTGTCGGTACTTTGATTTACTTCGTAAGCAATTTCAGCTATTCTAACAATAGCATCGTCAGAAAATTCAATTTGTATACCTTCTGTTTCCAATAATGCGATATATTGTTTTATTAAGGCATTGTCAGGTTCAATTAATATTTTCACGAAGTCTTCAACCGATAATTTTCCTAGCTCTACACGTATTGGAAAACGCCCTTGCAGCTCTGGAATTAGCTCAGAAGGTTTTGCCATATGAAATGCACCAGCTGCAATAAATAGAATGTGATCCGTCTTAACTGAGCCATATTTCGTTACAACTGTAGATCCTTCAACAATTGGCAAAATATCTCTTTGGACGCCCTCTCTTGATACATCTGCGGATGAGGAATTATTATTTTTACTAACGATTTTATCGATCTCATCAATAAAGATAATACCCATTTGTTCTGCACGGTTAACAGCCTCTTGAGTAACTTCATCCATATCAATCAATTTTTGAGCTTCGTCGGCTGTTAGTACTTTCCTCGCCTCTTTGACTGAAAGCTTACGTTTTTTCTTTTTCTTTGGAATCAAATTACTAAAAGCATCTTGCATATTCATTCCCATTTGCTCCATTCCAGATCCCTGGAGCATGTCGAACATAGATGGTTGTTGTTCCTCGATTTCAACAGAAACTAGCTCATCCTCTAATTCTCCATTTGCAAGTTTTTCTTCTATGCTTTTACGATATTCTTTAGCTGACAAGTCTTCAGCAGGCTCATCTTCTTCATTTGACTCGTTATTTCCCCCAAATATCATTTCAAATGGGTTCTTATAGCCAGAAGCCTTCTTTTTTGAAGGAGCAAGCAATTCAACTAATCTATAATTAGCGTATTCTTCTGCTCTTTCTTTTACTTGTGTGACCTTTTCTTCTTTTACTAAGCGTACTGATGTCTCAACTAAATCTCTTATCATTGATTCAACATCACGCCCTACATAACCTACTTCAGTAAATTTAGTCGCTTCTATTTTAACAAATGGTGCACCGACCAGCTTTGCCATTCGTCTTGCGATTTCAGTTTTACCTACCCCAGTTGGCCCGATCATTAAAATGTTTTTAGGAATAATTTCTTCTCGAAATTTTTCATCCAATAAGCTACGGCGATAACGATTTCTTAATGCAACTGCCACGGCTCTTTTAGCGTCTTTTTGCCCAACAATATATTGATCAAGTCGATCTACTATTTGTCTAGGGGTTAAGCTCATTGCTTTATTTATGTTTGCCGCCATATACGCCCACTCCTTATTGTTCAGGTTAAAATAACTAATATCTCAAATAAATTAGAGTTCTTCCACAACAATATTTGTATTCGTATAAACACATATGTCCGCAGCAATTTCTAATGATGCCTTAGCTATTTCTTTTGCAGTTAATATTTCTCCTGCATGTTGTTTAAGTGCTCTGCCAGCCGATAATGCATAATTTCCACCTGAACCTATTGCAAGTATTCCGTCATCAGGTTCAATTACTTCACCAGTCCCTGAGATTAGAAGCATTTGCTGTTCATCCATTACAATCAACATTGCCTCGAGTTTACGTAAAATTTTATCGCTTCGCCATTGCTTAGCCAATTCGACAGCTGCGCGTGTTAAATTCCCATTAAACTCCTGTAGCTTCCCTTCAAACATTTCAGATAATGTAAAGGCATCAGCGACTGATCCCGCAAAACCTGTAAGGACTTTTCCGTTGAATAATCTTCTTACTTTTTTCGCAGTGTGCTTCATCACTACAGCATTTCCAAATGTCACTTGCCCATCACCAGCCATTGCACTTTTCCCTTTATGCTGGATAGCAAAGATTGTTGTTGCATGGAAATCTCCCATTCGAACACCTCCAAAAAATAATGCAAAAGCATTTTCAAAAGTATCAATAGATGATACAGATCTTTTTTGAACACGCACAAAATGAATGAAATGAAAAATATTCTATCTAATAAAAAATATTTAAATAAATTCAATTTATGATTTATCATGCTCTAGGATGATGTGTCAAATAAGTTTTTCGCAAATGTTCTTTTGTCACATGTGTGTATATTTGAGTAGATGATAAATTTTCATGTCCTAGAAGTTCCTGCACAGTTCTTAAATCGGCACCATTATTTAAAAGGTGAGTTGCAAATGTATGTCTTAGCATATGCGGATGCATTTTTCCAGTAAGTGCGCACCTTTTGATCAAATCATTTAAAATGTAGCGAATACCCCTCTCAGTTAGTTGATTCCCTCGAAAATTCACAAAGAGAAAATCATGGTCTTCGGAGTTTTTCATAAGCTTTGGCCTTGATTGTTGTATGTACTGAATTAATGCTTCATTGGCGTAGTTCCCAAACAGTACAATTCGTTCTTTCCTTCCTTTACCCTTTACAAGAATCGAATCGAACTCAAGATCAAGATCCTTAATTCTTATGTTGGCACATTCACTAACACGAATGCCTGTTGCATATAGTATCTCAAGTAATGCCAAATTTCTTGCATCTAAATTCGACTCACCGTTGCATACTTGAAATAACTTTTCCATTTCTTCCTCATAAAAGAACTTAGGTATTTTCTTTTGTCTTTTTGATTGCGAAAGTAACGAGAAAGGATTTTCCTTTACTATATGCTCTCTCATTAAAAACTTATAAAAGCTTCGCAAACTAGAAATTTTCCTAGCCATACTTGTTCTGCTATATGCTTTATCAAAAAGTTTTGTTAAGTAGAGCCTGGCATCAAAGTATTCAACATTTTCAAGACAAGTAATACCTTGTTCAGTCATGAACAAGAAAAAATGTTCGATGTCCTGACGATAAAATTTAATCGTATACTCTGAGAAGTTTCTTTCAATCTGAATATACTCCGTAAAAGCATAAAGACTAGATTTTAAACGATCATCCATAATAATACACCTCACAAGGGCTACTAAATATTATCATAATTTAGTAGCCCTTGCAATGAATGTTATATATTTTTCACAAAGTTTTGAATTGTTTTCTAGTGCACAACCTGCAGGGACATATCTTTTATCAGCTACCTGGATAATTACTGCATCCTTTTCCATTAATTATCCTCCTACAAAACGTATCCGCTGAAAATTCGACATCTTTTTCATAACTCCATTAAGCATTTTACAACACAAAGTCCAAGAAATAAAGTATTAATCTTTTAATAAAACGCTGTTTTCGAATAGTTTTTTGTTTTTGGATAGATTTTTTAGTCTAGATTAATTTTGTGTCGTACTCTTTTCTCTTTATAATCAGTATTTCAAACAAATTTTACGATCAATTTGAACCGAAAAAAATTTTAAATACCAATTTTTACCGCATCAAAAAAAAAAAAAAAAAAACAATGATTACGAAAAGAACCTAACAAACAAATAAATAAAAGAGTGAGTTTATTAAACCCACTCTCTAAGCTATTCTACAGTTTTCTCTTTATAATCACAATTTGTACATTGTACCTGTACACCTTTTTTAAGTTTTTTCTCAACTAGAAGTTGGTCACATTTTGGACATTTTCTTTCAATCGGCTTATCCCAGGAAAGAAAATCACACTCAGGATAACGATCACAACCAAAGAAAATTCTTTTTTTCTTGCTTTTTCTTTCAATTATATTCCCCATATTACATTTAGGGCACTTGACACCTATTTCTTTTACAATCGGTTTTGTATTTCGACAATCAGGAAAATTACTACAAGCCATAAACTTGCCGTAACGACCCATTTTATACACCATTGGATGTCCACAAACTTCACAATCTTCGCCGGCTTCTTCATCTTTAATTTCTACTTTTTCCATTTCCGATTCCGCTTTCACGAGATTCTCATGGAATCCTTTATAGAACTCATCTATTATTTTTACCCACTCAACCTTGCCTTCTTCAATATCGTCAAGATTATTTTCCATTTTAGCTGTAAATTTGGCATCTAAAATCTCAGGGAAAAATTCGTTCATCAGTTCTATCACTATTTCTCCAAGTTCAGTAGGAATGAAACGTTTATTATCAAGCGCTACATATCCTCTTTTTTGGATGGTATCTAATGTTGGGGCGTATGTTGAAGGACGACCTATTCCTAATTCTTCAAGTGTTTTTACTAAACGAGCCTCTGTATATCTCGGTGGTGGCTGTGTAAAATGCTGCTTTGGATCAATCCGTTCAGAATGTACAGAATCACCTTCCTGCATTTTTGGAAGAAACTTCTCTTTTTCTTCTGATTGGTCATCTGTACCTTCAACATATACTTTCATAAATCCAGAGAATTTTAATTTTGAACCTGTTGCTCTAAAAATAATGTTTCCATTTTTTAGATCGACACTCATTGTATCCATAATTGCTTGTGCCATTTGACTTGCAACAAATCGTTCCCAAATTAGCTTATAGAGTCTTAATTGATCACGACTTAAAAATTCTTTTAAAGAGTTAGGCTCACGCATTGTACTGGTCGGCCTAACGGCTTCATGGGCATCTTGAGCATTTGATGGCTTTTTATCCTTTTTTTGTTCTGTACGTGTATACTCCTTGCCAAATTGCTGCTCGATATATTTTAACGCTTCTGTTTGAGCTACCTCTGATATTCGTGTAGAATCCGTTCTCATATAAGTAATTAAACCAACTGTTCCTTCTTTTCCTAAATCTATCCCCTCATAAAGCTGCTGAGCCAGCATCATTGTTTTTTTAGCTCTATAATTCAACTTCCTTGCTGCCTCTTGTTGCAAAGAGGAGGTTGTAAAAGGAGGAGCAGGGTTTCGTTTTCTTTCTTTTTTCGTAACAGAATCTATGGTAAACTCGTTTCCTTTTAATTGATTTAAAATAGAATTAACTTCATCCTCTGATTTTAGTTCTTGTTTCTTCCCATCTATTCCATAAAAAGAGCCTTGAAAGGAGTCCTTTCCTTTTTTAAACTCTGCATCAATTGTCCAATATTCTTCAGGTACAAAGTTCTTTATTTCATTTTCGCGATCAATAATCAAACGTACCGATACAGATTGTACCCTTCCTGCACTTAAACCTTTTTTTACTTTTTTCCATAGAAGTGGACTAATGTTATATCCAACTAAACGATCTAATACCCGTCGGGCTTGTTGTGCATCAACAAGATCAGTATTAATTGGCCGCGGATGCTTAAATGATTCTTTAATCGCATCTTTAGTAATTTCATTAAAGACAACCCGGCAATCTGAATGGATATCTAGATCTAAGCTATGTGCTAAATGCCATGCAATAGCTTCACCTTCACGATCCGGGTCAGCTGCGAGATATACTTTTTTCGCCTTTTTAGCAGCGGTCTTTAACTCTTTTAAAACTGGCCCTTTTCCCCTAATCGTAATATACTTCGGTTCAAAATTATTTTCAGCGCTGACACCCATTTGACTTTTCGGTAAATCTCTAATATGTCCCATAGATGCTTTCACTTTATATTTTTTTCCTAAATATCTCTCAATGGTCTTCGCCTTTGCTGGCGATTCCACAATAACTAAGTACTCTGACATTAAGTAGCCTCCCAGAGGTTTTCTTTATTTTTCTATCTATATATTTCTCAAAATATTCGTTACCTAAAATCAAGTGTACATATTAACGTTGTTTTTTTTATTTGTCAATTCAAATAGGATAATTATTAATCAACTAGAAATCATTTATTAAGTGTATCTGTTGGAAAATGTATAACAGATTTTTCGAAATTGCAACCTTTTTATATAAAAAAGGGCGAAATCATAGAAAAAATTAAAAAATAAACGGTCTAAATATTCATTTCAGCTAAGATATCTTCTCCTGTTAATACAAGTTTAGCTCCTTGTTGTATGAGAAGATTCGTTCCTTTTGAAAGCGATTCCATCATATTGCCAGGTACTGCAAATACCTCCCTGCCCTCCTGGAGTGCATACTCAGCTGTTATCAATGATCCACTTCTCTCTTCAGCTTGAACAATTAATATTCCTTTTGATAATCCGCTAATAATTCGGTTTCTCATCGGAAAGTGCCATTTCTGCGGCCTTGTAGATGGTGGATACTCAGATATAAGAAGGTGTCCCTTTTTCATATTCTCCACTAGCATCCTGTTTTCCTGCGGATAAATATGAAAAAATCCGCTTCCCAATACACCAATTGTTTTTCCGCCGTAACGTATAGTCATCTGATGAGCAATTGTATCGACTCCTCTCGCTAAACCGCTTATAACATTAAGTCTTTTTTTTACTAATAGTGGGAGAAGCTGCTCAAGGGATTTTTTTGCATATTCATTTCCTTTTCTAGAGCCAACTATTGCAATACTAGGGTAGTTTAATAGTGAAGTATTTCCGATTGTGTACAGTACAAGAGGGGGATTGTAAATTTGCTTTAATATAAATGGATATTCCTTATCAAAAATAGTCATGCAAGAAATGTTATGGGTACTATAAATAGTTAAGATTTTTGTGAGATCAAGATGATGGAGATCATAATAAAACTTGGAGAAATTTTCAGATGAAATACGAGTAATGTCTTGTAATACAGATATTGAGAATTGATAGAGGTTTTTTAGTTCTGAATCTATCTTCATGATCTTTAGTATACCTTTGGAACCAATACCTCGACAATGGTGAAGATGAATCAATCTTTTTTTTAACTCTTCCATAAAATCCTCCTTATTTTTTTAATTGCAAAATAGTCCCCCTTAAAAAGAGGGACTGTTAGTGTTATAAATTAAAGATTTTTACATTTTTCGTAAAGTCCTTTTTCTTTAAGAACTTCAATTAATGTTTCACCCATTACTGATGGAGTTGCTGCAACTTTAATGCCACACTCATTCATGACACGAATTTTTTCTGCAGCTGTACCTTTACCACCAGAAATAATGGCACCAGCATGTCCCATACGTTTTCCAGGAGGTGCAGTTACACCGCCAATGAAACCTACTACTGGTTTAGTCATATTTGCTTTTACCCACTGTGCCGCTTCTTCTTCAGCAGTACCACCGATTTCACCAATCATGATAACAGCTTCTGTTTCTGGATCTTCGTTAAATGCTTTTAAAACATCAATAAAGTCCGTTCCATTAACTGGGTCTCCACCAATACCAACGGCAGTTGTTTGACCAATACCAGCTTGTGTTAATTGATGAACAGCTTCATAAGTTAATGTTCCGGAACGAGAAACTACACCCACATGACCTTTTCTATGAATGTAACCAGGCATGATACCAATTTTACATTCTTCAGGTGTAATAACACCTGGGCAGTTAGGACCAACTAAGCGAGTCTTCTTGCCTTCCATATAACGTTTAACTTTAACCATATCTAATACAGGAATATGCTCAGTAATACAGATAACTAAATCTAATTCAGCATCAACCGCTTCCATAATTGCATCAGCTGCGAATGGAGCTGGAACGTAGATAACAGATGCATTTGCACCAGTTGCTTTTACAGCATCTGAAACTGTATTGAATACTGGTACACCTTCAACTTCTGTTCCACCTTTCCCAGGAGAAGTTCCGCCCACGATCTTTGTACCATATTCTAACATTTGTTTTGTATGGAAAAGGGCTGTTTTACCAGTAATACCTTGAACGATTACTTTTGTATCTTTATTAACAAATACGCTCACAATGTTCCCCTGCCTTTCTTAACCTACTAGTTCTACGATTTTTTGTGCGCCGTCTGCCATTGATTCTGCAGCAACAATGTTTAATCCAGATTCGTTTAGAATCTTCTTACCTAATTCAACATTTGTACCTTCTAGACGAACAACTAATGGTAACTCAAGACCTACTTGTTTTGTAGCTTCAACAACACCTTCAGCAATAATGTCACATTTCATAATTCCACCGAAAATGTTTACAAAGATACCTTTCACATTTTTATCTGAAAGGATGATTTTGAAAGCTTCTGTAACTTTCTCAGCAGTTGCACCGCCCCCAACATCCAAGAAGTTAGCAGGATCACCGCCATAATGTTTAATAATATCCATCGTAGCCATTGCTAGTCCAGCACCATTAACCATACAGCCAATTTTACCGTCTAATGCAATATAGCTAAGGTCATACTTAGAAGCTTCGATTTCTTTTGGATCCTCTTCTTCCAAGTCACGGTATTCTACAACATCTTTTTGACGGAATAGAGCATTTGAATCAAAGTTTAATTTCGCATCAAGTGCCATAACATTTCCATCACCTGTTACTACAAGTGGGTTAATTTCTGCAATCGAACAATCTTTTTCAACAAAAGCAGTATATAAGCCCATCATGAATTTAACAGCTTTGTTAACAAGTGCTGCCGGAATATTAATGTTAAAAGCAATACGACGAGCTTGAAATCCAGTCAATCCAACAACTGGATCGATTGTTTCTTTAAAGATTTTTTCAGGTGTTTTAGCAGCTACCTCTTCGATTTCAGTACCACCTTCTTCAGAAGCCATTAAAACAACACGAGAAGTTGCACGATCTAAAACAAGACCTACATAATATTCTTTTTGAATATCGCAGCCTTCTTCAATTAAAAGTCGTTTTACTTCTTTTCCTTCTGGTCCTGTTTGGTGAGTAACTAATGTTTTACCTAAGATTTCATTTGCATATGTACGAACTTCGTCCAAATTCTTAGCAACTTTTACACCACCGGCTTTCCCGCGGCCACCTGCATGAATTTGAGCTTTTACTACACACACTTCAGTACCTAGTTCTTTTGCTGCCTCAACTGCTTCTTCTACAGTGAATGCAACTTTACCATTTGGTACCGCTACCCCGTATTTTCTGAGGATTTCTTTACCTTGATACTCATGGATATTCATTTTCCATCCTCCTATCAAACTCTACAAAAAATAAACTGCGCTTCCATTGTATTAAAAGGAATTAAATATGTCTAGCTTTCTAATTCAGAAATTTTCTATATTATACTTTATTATTCTTCATTTTTTGGAAATAAATCACTTTTGTTTATGTTTCCAAACATGATAGAACTAAGCAATGATCTTATTTATCCGCCTTTTGTTTACCAATATTTTCATCCAAACGATAAACAAAAGCAAACACTTCAGCCACAGCTTCATATAATTCTTCAGGTATGGTTTCGTTTATTTGGAGCTCACCAAGTAGTTCTATTAAATTTCGATCTTCTTGAATAGGAATATCTTTATCTTTGGCTTTCTTAATGATATTTTCAGCGATAACACCTTTGCCTTTCGCAATTACTTTTGGTGCATCCTGTTTTTCTGATTGATATTGTAATGCAATCACATGTTTTCTCTCGATTTCCTTTTTCATATTCGAAAATCAACCCCCGAATATTGATTACTAATGGAATTAGATCCGGATCCTTGCAGCATTTTCGTATTATTTATCGATGATTCAAATTGGACTGAAGATAAAAAATAATTTAATTCCTTTAATCCCTCTTTCAATTTTGGAATAAAAGAATGAGAGATTGCCTGTAGTTGTTCATTAATATTTATTATTTTTATCGAAACAATACGATTTTGAACCTTCATGTCAATAATCGTTTCCTTTAAATGTTCTAGCTCTAAATAAAAAAGAACGTGGCAATAATTAGGATCGATTTTCCCATCGTCTAAACGTTTTCCAGACCATTGCAAACTTAACTCTGTTTGATAACCAAATAGTTGAAGAGGGAGCTGATAAACCAAATGCTGGATGGGATTTGTAGGTGCAGAAAGTAATTGTTGTCCATTCCATTTATTTATCAGCTGTTCAGCTACTTCTTTTGACTCTATAGATTTTGGATCTTCTTGAATATATTTTAGTAAAAGTGGTTTTATCCTATTTTCTATAGAAACTTCACTTTCTTTATAACTCAGTATTTCTGCTTCATAAAATAAACCTATATTCCTTGTAACACCTTTTAATAAAGTCAGTACATGTTGACGAAAATCCGGCTCTTTTGTATTGGATTCAAGCTGTGTATTTTCTAATGTTTGAATAGCTGTTAATAATGATTGAACCGTTTGTGTTTTTGGTTCTAATTGTAATTCCCCTTCCAAAATATGCAAAAGAGATTGTGTGCTTATTTGTGGTTTTAAGGCTTCAAATAGAGATTTGTAAATAGATTCAGACAAAGGAAAATCTTTTTGATTCATTATTTTTATTGCTTCTAAACCTTCTTTAAGGTTAGTGTTTTTTTCAATCAAATGTCCCGCCTTCTCAATGTTTTCTTTTGTCAATGGAATTTGTTCCTTTTCTATAAAAGAGATTAATTCTTTGTAAATACTATTATTTGGCAGTGCTAATTGTTTTAAAATTGGTAAATTAGTTTGTTCCTCTTTGGAATAGGGGGACAGCATTTTTAATAGAATTTCTCCTTCTTTTGCTAAAACTTGAAACCAATAACTATCTCCACTAACCAAGGGAACTTCTAACTTTGCAATGATCATCTGATTTCCTATATTTACACGAGCTGTTTGATTCGGATATATCTTTTTAATATTACCTAAAAATATCTCACCTGTTCGAAATTCAAGCCGATTCGGAATCTGCATTAAATCTAACTTTGAGATTGATTGTATACTAGATGAAAGCATCCTTTCTCCTTCTTTCCTTAAATCAAACTAAAGACAAAATCTATTTTATTAATTAATGAAACTTCTTTAAGTAATTTGCTAGGGTCATAAGCGGCCAAACATATTCATAACTGTGATAATAAATATAAAATTCCCCACCAAGCCCCTGGCCTTTAGGATAAGTGGTTCTCCAATCTTTTATATCGGCATTTTCAATTAAAAAATTAATGCCCTTTTGAATTTCTGGAGATTCCGCACTAGAAATAGCAATAAGAGTATCAAGTGCCCATGCTGTATGGGTCAAAGTGCTTTCCCCTAAAGGGATATATTGCTTTTCTTTATCGCTTCTGCAGGATTCACCCCATCCCCCATCGTCATTTTGGACACTTTTAATCCAATTTTTAGCTCTTACAATCGACGGATGAGTTGTATGGATATCAACTGAGGTTAATCCTAAAACTGCTGCCCAAGTACCATAAATGTAATAGATTCCCCATCTACTATTCCAGGAACCATTATTATCCTGTGTTTTCAGCAGCCATTTTACTCCTTTTTCAATTTGAGGATGGTCTTTATTAATGTTGGTATAACTCCCAAGAAACTCCAAAGTTCTTCCAGTTAAGTCCGGAGAAGAAGCATCCATTAATAATCCCTCCCCATACGGTAACAGCTTAATTAGAGGATTATCAACATTTTTTTCAAAAGCTGCCCACCCTCCATCATCATTTTGCATGGATAAAATCCATTGAATCCCACGGTTCCATGCATGACGGTAATCTGATCTATGAAAAGCTAATGCATGAATTGCGCGAAGACAAGCTGTTGTATCATCAACATCTGGATTTATCGTGTTAACATTTGAGAACCCCCACCCTCCTGGTAAAATATTTGGATTATAAATCGCCCAATCACCCAACTTAGTATGCTGACGATCCATTAAGTATTCATTTGCTTTTAAAATATTGGGATGTGTATACGGTAGGCCTGCATTTTGCATGGCGGTTGAAATTAACGCTGTATTCCAAACATTTGCGGTTGTATATTGACAATGTGGTTCTCCATTAATATAGCTAATCATCGATTTTAATCCATTTACGGCTTTCGTTATTTTAGGGTCATTTTTGCTTGCTCCTCTTGCTAAAAATGCGGAAATCATATAAAAGGTTGCACTAAAATAACTGTATAAAGTCCCATCCGGCTCAATATGTTCTATCATATATTTTTCTAAATACTGCAAAGCCTTTTCGTGCAAATCTTCATGCAAACCTGCTAATTGATTGATTCCATGTTCTATAAAATCAAAAACAGAACGAGTTTCATCACAAATATTAGTTTGTGATTCTTGTCCTCTAACCTGGAGTTCAGATATATTTGGGGAGTTGACAGGCTTCATTACAAACTTGTAATTTACAACAATTAGCAAAGGGGCCATATTGGATCTTCCAAAAACGGAAATATCAAAGAAATTAATTGGGAAATTCTTTGGAAGTAATATGGCTTCGATCGGAATCGGAAATGAAGATTCCCATTTTAATTGTCCAGTCATAGAAAGCATTATTTTCGTAAACATATTTATTTTATTAAGTCCGCCACTCTCGAGGATAAATTTTTTAGCTTTCATTAAACTAGGAGTATTTTTCTCTATATATCCAGATAAAAGGAGTGCATAATAGGCATGGACAGTTAAAGAAAGATTCCCGCTTCCTTCATCAATAAATAATCTCCAGGCACCATCATCATATTGTTCTTTTAAAATTCTTTTTGCCAAACCTTTGATTAACTTTTCATCTTCGTTCCCTAACATTCTTAATAAGATGATCATATAGCAGTCTGTTAGTATCCCTGTATCGAATGGATATTGCCATGATCCATCAGAAGATTGATCAGACAAGATTTTCCCTACTAGTCTCTCCACTTGATTTTTTACTTTTTGCCTCACTCTCATCACTCCCTCTCGCAATTGTTCATTCTTACTTATTTTTATTCGTATTTTTTTTATATTTTCCTAAAGAAAAATGAAAAGAGATCTACAACTTTCAATAATGAAGCATAAAATAAAATTGTGTCGTTTTTGCATTTTCAGTCTCTCTATTACATAATGTGATTGAAGGAGTGATCGATAGTGGATAATTTTGCATACTGGAATCCTACAAAATTAATTTTCGGGAAAAATCAGCTTGAGCAATTAAAAATAGAGGTACCTAGGTACGGAAAGAAAGTGCTGCTTGTATATGGCGGCGGCAGTATTAAGAAAAATGGACTTTATAATCAAGTCATTAATACATTAAGAGAAATCGACTCAGAAATATATGAGCTTGCAGGCGTTGAGCCAAATCCACGGATTTCAACGGTTAGAAAAGGTATAGACATTTGTAAAAACGAAAATATCGACTTTCTACTTGCAGTTGGGGGAGGAAGTGTTATCGATTGTACGAAAGCCATTGCTGCCGGAGCGAAATATGATGGTGATGCTTGGGATTTAGTAACAAAAAAAGCATTTGCTGAAGAAGCACTTCCATTTGGAACCATTCTTACCATAGCTGCTACTGGTTCAGAAATGAATGCTGGATCCGTTATTACCAACTGGGAAACAAATGAGAAATATGGTTGGGGAAGTCCAGTAACATTCCCTAAATTTTCTATACTTGATCCGGTCAATACTTTTACCGTTCCTAAAGACCAAACAGTATATGGAATAGTGGATATGATGTCACATGTACTCGAACATTATTTTCATTTAACCGAAAACACTTTGATGCAAGATCGCATGTGTGAATCACTATTATTAACAGTGATGGAGATAGCTCCAAAACTTATAAATGACCTTGAAAATTATGATTATAGAGCGACTATTTTATATAATGGTACAATGGCATTAAATGGTATGCTTTCAATGGGATATAGAGGGGATTGGGCAACCCATAATATTGAACATGCGGTTTCAGCTGTTTATGATATTCCTCACGGTGGCGGTCTAGCTATTTTGTTCCCTAACTGGATGAAGCATAATTTAATGGTTAAGCCTTCACGCTTCAAACAACTTGCAGTCCGTGTATTCGGAGTCAACCCAGAAGGTATAAGTGATGAAGAAGCTGGCTTAGAAGGAATAGAAAAGCTTAGAGAATTTTGGAACAGCATCGGTGCACCGTCCAGATTAGCCGATTATGGCATTGATAATAGTAAACTTGATGTATTAACAGATAAAGCAATGGCTAATGGAGAGTTTGGTAATTTTAACAAGCTAAATCGCAATGACGTATTAAAGATTTATCAATTATCTTTGTAGAAATGATATCACTCAAAATTTACTTTCAAAAAGATAACAAACATCATTCATATGAACGGAGTTTGTTATCTTTTTTATAGGCTTTTTTCATAAACTTTGTTGTTTTTAAAATCAAGTAAAATTGGTATTAGGATTTTAAAAACCTATTCGAAAACAGCCTTTTATAATTATTAAACAAAGTCTTTAATAGGTGCAAAGGATTTTCGATGAATTGGACAAGGACCATATTTTTCGAGGGCTAATAGATGTTCTTTTGTTCCATATCCCATATTATTTTCAAATTTGTATTCAGGGTATTCTTCCCCGTATTGCTTCATTAGCCGATCTCTTGTCACCTTTGCAACTATGGAAGCTGCTGCTATAGACACACTTGTTGCATCACCTTTAATGATAGAAGTATAGGGAATTGGCATTGTTAGTTTCATTGCATCAATTAAACAATAATCAGGCGTTGTATCGAGGGTACCAATGGCTGCCAACATTGCTTTTTTTGTTGCTTCGTAAATGTTAACTACATCTATCTCCTCTGCTGAAATTATACCAGTGCCAATGGCAATGGCTGCATTTATAATAACTTCATAAAATTCCTCGCGTTTTGTTTCTGATAATTGTTTTGAATCATTTATCCCTGGCAAATAAAAATGATCCGGTAAAATAACCGCGGCAGAAACCACCGGTCCAGCAAGGGGACCTCTGCCAACCTCATCAATTCCCGCTATGTGTTGGAACCCTTGTTTTTTCATTTTCTTTTCATATTTCATCATCTGATCAAACTTTTCACGCTTGGCTTTTTTTTGCTCTTGTTCCTTTATCCATTGTCGAACTAGCTTTTGAACGCCTTTTCGTTCATCATTTAATAAATCTTTCATAAATGGATCGTCTAGGGTTTGAACTTTTTTTAGGTATTCAGCTATTTCTTTAATTGTATTTGTTTTCATCATAATCCTCTTAACTTGTTAATTTAAGGCTCTTTTCGTATAAATTGTTGTTTTTAGACTATAAACTTAGTCCGTTGATTTCCGCTCCAGACACTTGCTTTCCGCGGGGAGGGATGGGAGCCTCCTCGGCGTTACCGCCTGCGGGGTCTCCCACTTCCCTCTTTTTCCCGCAGGTGTCAAGTGCCCTCCGCTACAATCAACTCAGATAGTTAATACAATATCACAAAAAAAGCAACAAACTTTACGAAAACAGCCTAATTTAAAAAATAAAAACCCTCAAAAGAGGGAATTAGCTTTCAATATGATCGTTTGGTAGATCAAATGATAATGAACCTAGTTTATCAGAACGAATATCGCGTATGATCGTTTCAGCTGTTTTATCGTAATCTACTTCCCCTTTTGACATTAAACAGCCGCGCAATAATCCGATATGATTAAATTGATCGATAATTTCTTTAGGAACCTCAGATAAATTATATCTTTCCTTTAGTCGATTCGGATAATTTTCTTCAAGAAAACGTAAGGCATATATAGCGATATCCTGTAGGTTTAATATGGTATCCTTAATTGCTCCGGTTAAAGCTAATTTATACCCAACTTCTTCATCCTCAAATTTGGGCCATAATATACCTGGTGTATCCAATAATTCAAGTTCCTTTCCAACCTTTATCCATTGCTGTGATCTCGTTACTCCGGGTGTATTACCTGTTTTGGCAATATTCTTTTTCGCAAGACGGTTAATCAAGGTAGATTTCCCTACATTTGGAATCCCTATGATCATTGCCCGAATGGCTCTTGGCTTCATACCTCTTGCCCGCATACGATCAAATTTAGGCTTTAATATTTCTTGTGCAGCATTTACAATTTCATGTAGTCCACTGCCAGCTTGGGAATTTATAGCTAAGGCTTTCTTTTCATGATCTGAGTAAAAATCCAGCCATTTCTTAGTCATTTCTCGATCAGCCATGTCAGCCTTATTTAATAAAATTAAACGTGGTTTCTGCTGTATTATGTCTTCGAGCATTGGGTTTGCAGAGGAAACCGGAATTCTTGCGTCTACCAATTCAAAGACGATATCAACCAATTTTAGTTTCTCAGTAACTTCCCTTCTAGCTTTCGCCATATGTCCCGGAAACCATTGAATCGTCATTTGCATTCAACTCCATACTTATTTATTTTACAAACCGAATATCTGATATTGGCCAGTAAATTAATTTTGTATCACCAATTACTTTTTTTATTGGAATCGTTCCAATATGTCGACTATCTTTGCTTCCTCGACGGTTATCACCCATTACAAATATTTCGCCTTCTGGAACGGTATTTTTTCCAATAATGTCTTTCAAGGTGAAATCTTGTGTTAAGGGACCTTCAGCTAAATCATCTTCTTTTAAAGCCTTTTTATACTGATCCAAATAAGGCTCTTTATATGCTTTATCATTTATGTACAAAGTATCATTTTTATATTCAATTTTATCGCCTGGCAGGCCGATTACTCTTTTTATATAGTCTTTCTTTTCAGGTGCATGAAATACTACAATATCAAATCTCTGAGGCTTACCTAATTTATTTACAATCATTCGGTCGCCATTATGTAAGGTTGGCATCATGGATGATCCATCTACTACTATTGGTGCAAATAAAAAATATCGGATAATGAATGCAAGTGCTACTGCAATAAGCAACGCTTTTGTCCATTCCCATAATTCATTCTTTTGTTTTGACATTTCTCCACCACCTATGTAAAATTGCCAAGCTATATATATAAATATATCAGCAAAACCAATAAATGTGTAAATATTCTTTATACTAGTTTATTACTTATAATAAGTTATTATCCAATTTCAAATTAATAAAGTCGAAAAGGGGCTTGTCTCCAAGCCCCTTTTGTCTTTTGAATAGCAGCTATAGTTATCGTTAAAAGATACTCTAGCTTCTTTTCATTATTAACGAATTTCTTTAATACGAGCAGCTTTACCACGTAGATTACGTAGGTAGTAAAGTTTAGCACGGCGAACTTTACCGCGACGCACGACTTCAAGCTTCGCAATCTTAGGAGTGTGAACAGGGAAAGTACGTTCAACACCAACACCATAAGAAATTTTACGAACTGTAAAAGTTTCGCTGATTCCACCACCACGGCGCTTAATAACAACACCTTCAAATAGCTGGATACGTTCGCGAGTACCCTCGATAACTTTAACGTGAACACGTACAGTATCACCAGGACGGAACGAAGGGATATCAGAGCGAAGTTGATCTTTTGTAATTTCTTCAATAATTTTGTGCATCGAATTCAACTCCTTCCAACAGATGCTCATACAGTCTCTTTAATGCAGCGGAACATCGTTTTAATGTGACCTATTTTAAATAAATCACAAGTAACATCATATCATATCAATATCTCTATTGCAATATACTCTTTTACTTTTATCCTTTTATTCATTCTTCTTCCATTCGCTAATCCACTTCTTTTGTTGCTCTGTTAACGGATAGGTTTCTAGTAAATCAGGCCTTCTTTGAAACGTTCGTTTTAAGGATTCTTTTTCTCGCCATTCATCTATTTTTTTATGATTTCCTGATAATAAAACCTCAGGAACGTTCATACCTCTAAAATCAGCTGGACGTGTATAATGTGGATGTTCCAAAAGTCCTGATGAAAAAGAGTCTAAAATAGGAGAATTTTCATTTCCTAAGACTCCTGGTAACAGCCTTACTACACTATCAATCACTACCATGGCGCCTAGCTCTCCACCGGTTAGAACATAATCTCCGATTGATATTTCATCGGTGACGACATGCTCTCTAATTCGTTCATCATAACCTTCATAATGTCCACAAACAAAAATTAGATGCTCTTCCTTTGCTAATTCCTCTGAAATTTTTTGAGTTAAAACCTTTCCTTGAGGACAAAGCAGGATAACCCTTGGTTTATTTTCATTATCTAGGCATAGCTTATCGACCGCATCAAAAATGGGTTGTGGTTTTAAAACCATACCAGCTCCGCCGCCATATGGGTAATCATCAACTGTTTGATGCTTGTTATCAGCAAAATCACGAAAGTTAATCACATTGTATTGAACAGCATTTTTTTCTGCGGCTTTTTTTAAAATAGAAGAACCAAAAACACCATTGAACATTTCCGGAAACAGTGTAAGTACATCTATTTTCATGATAATAAACCTTCCATCGGTTCAATTGTAATAATCTTATCTTCCACATTTACACTTTTAACAATATCATCAATGAATGGAATTAAATATTCCTTTCCCTTGTTTCCTTTTACAACCCATACATCGTTTGCACCGGGTGTTAATATTTCTTTCACGGTCCCAATTTCTTCTCCATCATTCGTTACTACTTTACAGCCAACAATCTCATAAAAATAGTATTCGCCTTCATCTAAAGAAGTTAATTGCTCTTTTTTAATTTTTAAAATTCCATTCTTCCACTTTTCAACATCATTAATATTTGTAAACCCTTCAAAACATAATAAATCAAAATTTTTATGGGTGCGATGACTTTTAACAGTTAATTGAATGGGTTCATTCTCAGTCATAAATAAATAAAGGATATTGCTTTTCTGGTAGCGTTCATTTGCAAAATCCGTTTTTGATATCACACGCACTTCTCCATTCAGTCCATGCGTATTAACGATTTTCCCAACATTAAACCACTGGCTCATATAATCACCTCTAACGTATTTCTATGATGGTACCATCTTTTACGATAATCATTTTCTCACTAGAAATTTCCTCCCAATCATCACCCACTGCTACATTAATGATTGCTTGTACCTCCTGCTCTTTAATTTCACTTCCGAGAGGTAATATATTTAGCTGTTCCATTTGAAAATCAATTAATTTAATTTTTTCTTTTCTATTATTAATTTCCTTTTCAAAGTGGGATTTTAAACTTGCTGGAGAAAACTTTTTAGTTCTTTCTAACTTTTTTAATTCAAATCTTAATTGGTCACATTCCTTTTGAAGCAAAATTTTTTTTTGATGGTATGAATGTTGAAGTTCTTTTTTACTTTTTTCTGTTAAAACCTGTTTAATTGTTACCGTTTGTAATAACTGCATCTTCTCCCTCCTTATATTTTACTATTTAATTTATTTAATAATTTTTTTTATGAAATAGTTATATACTGATTGTTTTCTTACATTAAAAATAATAAGGAGTTTATGCGGGGTATATGTATGTCTATCATATTGAATTTTTTATAAACAAAAAGGGAGGAATTTACCCCTCCCTTTTCATCAATACTCTATCAAAGAACATGTCCTTGATATCATTCGATAATTTCCAAATGAATTTTCTTATGTTGCTTGGAACCTGCTGCAGCATAAACAACAGTACGAATGGCTTTTGCAACACGCCCCTTTTTCCCAATGACTTTACCAATGTCCTCTTTATTAACTGAAAGCTTATAGATGATTTGATGATCCTCTTCAGCTTCATGAACAGTAACTTCATCAGGATAATCAACAAGGGGCTTCACAATCGTTAATATCAGCTCTTTCATCGAATTCACGATTACTTGCTGTATTTAACGTTGTGGAATTTTTCCATGATGCCTTGTTTAGAGAATAGATTACGAACTGTGTCAGATGGCTTTGCACCATTTTGCAACCATTTAAGTGCTAATTCCTCATCGATTTTCACTTCAGCTGGTTGTGCAACTGGATTGTAAGTTCCTACTGTTTCGATAAAGCGTCCATCACGAGGTGAACGAGAATCAGCTACTACAATACGATAGAAAGGAGATTTTTTTGCTCCCATACGTTTTAAACGAATTTTTACTGCCATTTTAAATAGCACCTCCGAATAGTTTTACACAAGATAGTATATTATCAAATAAGTGATATGTTTGTAAAGTGTTTTTTCTTAACACTTCATATTATATCATTAATTATTGAAAATCTCATTACATAAAAGGAAATTTAAAACCTTTTCGTTTCCCTTTTTGCTGCATTCCTGTCATTTGTTTCATCATTTTTTTCATTTCTTCAAATTGCTTTAAAAGACGGTTTACTTCTTGTACTGAAGTTCCGCTTCCTTTCGCAATTCTCTTCTTTCTACTGGCATTCATAATTTCTGGATTGATTTTTTCCTTTTTAGTCATTGATTGAATGATGGCTTCAACATGACTAATTTGTTTTTCATCAATTTGAAGATTACTCATACCTTTAATTTTATTAGCACCCGGCATCATCTTTAAAAGTTCATCAAGTGGTCCCATTTTGCGAACTTGGCCCAACTGATCCAGAAAATCATCGAACGTAAAGCTCATTGTACGCAATTTTTGTTCAAGCTCTTTTGCTTTTTCCTCATCCACATTAGCCTGTGCTTTTTCAATTAGAGAAAGCATATCTCCCATCCCTAAAATACGAGAAGCCATACGTTCAGGATGGAAAGCCTCTAATGCATCCAATTTTTCACCCATACCTACAAACTTAATAGGTTTTTCAGTGACAGAACGAATCGATAATGCAGCACCGCCACGGGTATCACCATCAAGCTTAGTTAAAACAACTCCAGTAATGCCTAATTGTTCATTAAAGCTGTCAGCAACATTAACCGCATCTTGACCGGTCATTGCATCAACAACGAGGAAAATTTCATCAGGATTTGATAATTCCTTGATTTCTTTAAGCTCATTCATCAGTTCGCCATCAATATGCAAACGACCTGCTGTATCGATTAATACATAATCATTATGATCTTCTTTTGCTTTTTCAATGGCTTGCTTAGCAATTTCAATTGGGCTCACTTGATCCCCCAAAGAGAATACAGGCATATTAAGCTGCTTCCCAAGAGTTTCAAGCTGCTTAATGGCAGCAGGACGATAAATATCTGCAGCAACTAATAAAGGATTGCGATTATATTTTTTTCGCAAAAGATTAGCTAGTTTACCAGTTGTAGTTGTTTTACCTGCTCCTTGAAGTCCAACCATCATAATTACAGTAGGTGGACGCTTGGATACAGCAATTTGGCTTTGCTCCCCACCCATTAAGTCGGTAAGTTCTTCCTTAACCACTTTAATAACTTGCTGTCCAGGAGTTAAGCTTTTCATGACCTCTTGTCCAACAGCACGCTCACTAACCTTTTTGACGAAATTCTTGACAACCTTGAAGTTAACATCCGCCTCAAGTAAGGCAAGACGTACTTCACGCATCATTTCTTTTACGTCACTTTCCGATACTTTTCCTTTGCCGCGTATTTTCTGTATTGTGTTCTGAAGTCGGTCGGCTAGTCCTTCAAATGCCATTCACACCGCCTCCTATTCTAATTTCTCAAGCGCTTCAATAAGCCCAGAAAGTTCTTCTAACGAGGATGTTTCTTGTGCCTTCTTCATTTTTTCAAGTATTACTTTTCGCTCTTGAAACTTATGGAATAAAAGTAGTTTTTCTTCATATTCCTCTAACATTGATTCTGTCCGCTTGATATTATCAAACACAGCTTGCCTGCTAACTTCATATTCTTCAGCAATTTCTCCAAGTGAGAAATCGTCTAAATAATAGAGGGACATATAACTACGTTGCTTTGGAGTTAACAACGATTGGTAAAAATCATATAAATAATTCATTCTCGTTGTTTTCTCTAGCATATGCTTCCCTCCAATGTTAAGTGAAAAACCTTTACATATGTAGAATACATAGAGTAAAGATTTTTGTCAAGTAAAAATCCTTTATTCTTCGTTTTGGTCGATAATATTTGAGAAAAGGCCATAAACATATTTTTCTGCATCGAATTCTTGGAGGTCATCCATTTTTTCTCCTAAACCGACAAATTTCACTGGAATTTCGAGTTCATTACGAATCGCAAGAACAATCCCGCCTTTAGCAGTTCCGTCAAGTTTTGTTAAAACGATTCCTGATACATCGGTTACTTCTTTAAACGTTTTTGCTTGAATCATTGCATTTTGACCAGTTGTTGCATCAAGCACTAAAAGAACTTCATGCGGTGCACCAGGTACTTCTCTTTCAATTACTCGTTTTACTTTCCCAAGTTCATTCATTAAATTTACTTTGTTCTGTAAGCGTCCTGCTGTATCACATAATAAGATATCTGCCTTACGTGCTTGTGCTGCTTGAATAGCATCAAACATTACAGCAGCAGGGTCTGAACCTTCTCCTTGTTTAATGACATCGACACCTACTCTAGATCCCCAAACCTCTAATTGGTCAATCGCTCCTGCGCGGAATGTATCTCCTGCAGCCAGTAAGACTTTTTTGCCTTGACTTTTAAATTTATGTGCTAATTTACCAATTGTTGTCGTTTTTCCTACACCATTTACACCTACAAATAAAATAACAGTTAATCCATTTTCTTGAATATTTAATTCATTAGGCGTTTCTTCACTACCTTGGTATATTTCTACTAGCTTTTCAGAAATAACAGATTGTACATCAGCAGGGTCTTGTATATTCTTTCTTTTCACTTCCATTCTTAATTCTTCTACTAGTTCCATAACAGTATTAAATCCAACGTCCGCTTGAATCAGAATTTCTTCTAATTCTTCAAAAAAGTCTTCGTCCACTTTACGATATCGGGCTACAAGATCATTGACCTTATTCGCAAAATTATCTCTTGTTTTCGTTAAGCCATCTTTAAACTTTTCAGTTACAGAATCGGCGGATTTTGTAAATTTATCCTTCAATTTTTTAAAAAAACTCATTTTCAATCGCTCCCTATATTCATATAGCCAACTAAAAAATAGCTTTAACAAAGCTTTAAAATTACTATGATTCGACCAATTCCTTTGTTGTATCCAGCCTTACCGAAACAAGTTTTGATACTCCAGATTCCTGCATCGTTATTCCATAAAGAACATCTGCTTCCTCCATGGTTCCTTTTCGGTGAGTAATAACGATAAATTGTGTTTCTTGACTAAATTGCTTTAAAAATTTACTAAAACGGTAAACATTTGCTTCATCTAAAGCGGCCTCAACCTCATCTAATATACAAAAAGGTACAGGACGAACCTTTAAAATAGCAAATAATAAGGCAATAGCTGTTAATGCACGTTCTCCCCCTGATAAAAGACTTAAATTTTGCAGTTTTTTACCAGGTGGTTGAGCAACAATATCCACTCCTGTATTCAATAAATCATCGGGGTTTGTTAATTTTAATTCAGCTCGGCCACCACCGAATAGCTCTTTAAAAATTGGTTCAAAATGAAAGCGTACAGCTGCGAATGTTTCTTTAAAACGCTTTTTCATTTCTTCATCCATTTCATCAATGATTTGAAGAAGTGTCTCCTTTGCAGAAACTAAATCTGTTTGTTGTTCCATTAAAAATCGATATCGCTCTGATACACGTTCATATTCTTCAATCGCACCGATATTGACCGTTCCAAGTTCCTCGATAGCCAGCTTGATTAGTTTTACACGTTTTCTAGCTTCCTCCAAGTTAGTTTGAAGAGGGTACTGTTCCTTTGCCGCTTCAAAGGTCAGCATATATTCCTCCCGTAAGCGATTTAATCTATTTTCTAAATCGACATCTAAACGATTAATTTTTACCTCTTCATCTTTAACGACCTCAACTAACCCTTTATGCTGACGTTTGAGCTCTTTAATATTTAATTCAGCGTCTTCAAGTTGAGATTGTAACTGCATTCTCTCTTCTCGTCTGATGGAGATGAGCTTTGTCGTTTCATTTTTATCTATTAATTTCTTTTCTGCTGCTAAAGAGAGTTCTTCTTCACCAGTATGACTACTGGACATTTCACCTTTCAGCCAGCTAAGCTCTTCTTCAAATCCGCGCTTTTTATTCAAAGTTTCCTCATATTCGGCTTGTATATTTTTAGTCTTTTCACGATTGGATACAAGCTGTTCATTTTTAACGGCTAATTCGGCTTTTAAATCACTAATTTGAGATAACAATTCATCTTTAGAGGATATTTGATTATTTTTTTTAGCAGTTTGCTTTTCAATTTCCTTATCTAGCTCCTCAAGCTTATCAGTAATCTGTGCCAAAAGCTCTGTTAGCTCTTTCATTCGCTGATCCACATTTGAAGCAGTGGTGTTTGACTCTAAACGCTCCATGTCATAAATCTGAAGTTTTTCATTTAAATTTTTCTCTGCCAGCTCTATTTGTCTCATTTCAGACTTCAATTCTTGCTCTTTTAGACGGAACTGTTCACCAAGATGTCTCATTTCCTCCAGATCATTTTCACATTTAATCACATTTTGTTTTAATTCTTTAACTTGATGTTCAAGTTGAGAAGTCTTTTCTTCCATTATTAGCGTTTTCTCTTTTAACTCTTCTAACTCGCCTTTTCGGCTTATTAACGAAGTAGATGATTGCTTAGAGGCTCCTCCTGTCATTGAACCTCCAGGATTAACGATATCCCCATCTAAAGTAACTAAGCGATAGCGAAATTGTAATAGCTTGGCAATATTGTTTGCACCTTGCAAATCTTTCGTAATGATTACATTACCTAGGAGATTGGATATGATCGAATGATACTTCGAATCTACTTCTACAATATCAGCGGCAATCCCAACAAAAGCATCATGTGTACGAATTAGTTCTAATTGATTAGACGGTAATCCTTTACCCTTAATAATATTCATAGGTAAGAATGTAGCCCGGCCAAAACGATTTTTCTTTAAGTATTCTATCGCTTTTCTTCCATCAACTTCTGTTAAAACTACAATATTTTGCATTGCACCACCTAATGCAGTTTCAATGGAAAGCTCATATGGCTTCGGTACTTGAATAAGCTCCGCCACCGCACCTTCAATTCCAGACAACTTAGTTGATCTCGCTTTTAATACCTCACGTACACCTTGGAAGAAACCTGTATAGTCCTCTTCCATTTCTTCGAGTGTTTCTTTTCGAGATTTTGCTTTTTGTAAAAATTGAAATGCTTGATATAGAGTCGTTTCTTGCTTTTGATATTGATTTTTTAAAGTTTCTAGTGCCTTTTGTTTTTCCCGATATGCACTAATTTGTTCCTCAACTTGAACTCCAATCTGTTCAAGATCTGTACTAGTTTTCTTTTTCTCCTCGGTAATCATTTTTCTTTGTTCAATGAATTTTTTGTTATCATTTTCAAGCTTAAGGTTTTTCGCTTCTTGTTGCTGAAGTTGTTGTTCTAATAGAGCAAGCTCATTACGAGTAGTTGCTTTTTCATTTAAAAGTTCAATATAATCGCTTTTTAGAGATTCGATTGTTTCTTCTATATTGATATCAAATTGATTGACAAGCTCGTTTTTTTCTTTAAGGACCTTTTTTAAATTGGAGGCAGAGCTCGTATTGTTTTCGTACTCGGAAATCACCGATTTTTTTTGTTCTTCAATTTTAATTAATTTACTGGACATCTCTTGAATATTTTTTTCAAGCTGCTCTTTATTATTACTTGCATTCTTCTTTCTTTCTTTTAAAACTTCTTTTCTTCCCTCAAGCTTTTCTAGCTCTTCAGTAGCCGAGAGCAAAACATTTTGTAAAACATTTATTGATTCATCAAGACTTGCGACCTTATCTCTCATTTGTTCCAAAATTGCTTCTTCCTTTTGTACCTGAGAAGAAAGTCCCGTTTCCTTATCTTGATGAATTTCAAGTTGTTGTTTAAGTGACTCCCATTTACTATTTAATTCCTCAATTTCATAAACAGTGAGAGCTACCTCAAAATTTTCAAGCTCTTCTTTTTTATCTAAATAATCTTTTGCTATAGAACTTTGAATCTTTAAAGGTTCTACTTGATTTTCCAGCTCATGAAGAATATCGTTTACTCTATTTAAATTTTCACCGGTTTCATTTAGCTTCGATTCAGCTTTCTTTTTACGTGTTTTATATTTTAAAACCCCAGCGGCTTCCTCAAAAATCGTACGGCGTTCCTCAGCTTTACTATTTAATATTTCTTCGACTTTACCTTGACTTATTATGGAAAATGCTTCTCTTCCAAGGCCGGAATCCATAAATAAGTCGATGATATCCTTTAAACGGCAGGATTGTTTATTAATGTAGAATTCACTATCCCCCGAGCGATAGACTCTTCTTGTTACACTGACTTCATTATAGTCAATTGGTAATTGATGATCCTCATTATCTAAAGTCAGAGTAACTTCTGCAAAATTCAATGGCTTTCTAGAATCACTTCCGGCAAAAATGACATCCTCCATTTTCCCTCCACGAAGTGATTTTGCTGATTGTTCTCCAAGAACCCATCTTACTGCATCTATGATATTGCTTTTTCCACTTCCATTTGGTCCTACAACAGCAGTTACACCTGAAACAAATTCAACCGCTATTCTTTCTGCAAATGATTTAAATCCTACAACATCTAATCGTTTAAGAAACAAGCTTCTCCCCCCTAAATTTTATTTTTTCTCATCTTTATTTGTAAGAAGGAAAAGGGCATCGATGATTATTCAGAAACTGGCGATTTAAGCTTACTTAATGCCACTTGTGCAGCATGCTGTTCCGCTTCTTTTTTGGATCTGCCTGTCCCCATACCTAATTCTGCCCCATTTAATGTCACGCGTGAGACAAATTCGCGATTATGTGCAGGGCCGCGTTCTTGAAGGACAGTATATTCAAGTGCTCCTGAAGCATCTTTTTGTATAAATTCTTGCAGTTGACTTTTATAATCCATCACATGAGAAAAAGCACCAGCATTTATTTTAGGGAAAACAACTTTTTCCAAAACAGAGATAACCGTTTCAAGACCTTGATCCAAAAAAAGTGCTCCGATGAATGCTTCAAATACATCCGCGAGCAGTGCTGGTCGAGTTCGCCCACCAGTTAATTCCTCGCCTTTTCCTAATAAGACAAGGTCGCCAAATTTCAAGTCGTTTGCAAAAGTTACTAATGATGGCTCACAAACAATGGCTGCTCGTAATTTGGTTAGCTTCCCTTCACTCATTGTCGGGTATTTATTATACAAAAATTGTGAAACGGTTAATTCCAATACAGCGTCACCTAAAAATTCAAGTCGTTCATTATCAGCATGTGGTTTTTTGCGATGCTCATTCACATATGATGAATGTGTAAATGCTTGCTTCAGTAGCTTTACTTGTTTGAAATGTATACCTATTTCCTCTTGGAAAAGTTTAAACTTTTCATCTATTCTTAAGGATATTTGTTTTTCTTTATCTCGATTTATTTTTCGCATGGGTCATCCACCTTGTATTACTTTCATATTTAAAATACATATTAAGTTGTTCAAAAAGTTCGGGAAAAATAGCTATCGAATTTCGGAGTCTACGTTTCCTTGAACTTCTCAGCTCTTATTGTCCTCCTTTTTGAACACACATATAAATTTTATTAGAAAAACATCAGAAGTGCAAAGGGCAATTAAAATTTCCATCTTAAAAAGATAAGCGGAGGCTAGCAGCCACAGCTAGACAATGGAAAAAGTCCCGTTTATTAATAAACGGGACATCTGATCAAATATAGAACGATTATGCTTTTGCTTGTATGTAATTTACAGCGTCACCCACTGTTGCGATTTTTTCAGCATCATCGTCGGAAATTTCCATGTCAAATTCATCCTCTAATTCCATTACTAATTCTACTACGTCAAGGGAATCTGCACCTAGATCATCCTTAAAAGAAGCTTCTAAAGTAACTTTAGATTCTTCAACACCTAAACGATCCACGATAATTTTCGTAACACGCTCTAACACATCTGCCATATGGTTCACCTCCCCTCAAGACATTATAGTGGATATTGTAAAAATAATAAAGAGAAACTTCTACCGCTAGAGTGGTTTTTTTATCTTTCCTCTTTCCACCTCTAAACTCACACTATTAGTAGAATTACATAACCATTCCACCGTCTACATGAAGGGTTTGCCCTGTCAAATAGTCAGAGGAAGAGGATGCAAGGAAAACAACCACACTTGCTACGTCCTTCGGATCTCCAAAACGTGCTAATGGGATTTGTTTAAGCATCTCAGTTTTCACTTCTTCAGTAAGCTTATCTGTCATGTCTGTTGTAATAAAACCAGGTGCAACAGCATTGACATTTATCCCTCTAGTCGCAAGTTCTTTAGCCGTTGTTTTTGTCAGTCCAATAACACCAGATTTAGCCGCTACATAATTTGCTTGTCCAGGATTACCACTTACACCAACAATGGAAGCAATATTAACGATTTTACCTGAGCGTTGTTTCATCATTTGACGTGTTACACCTTTAGTAACAAGGAAAACACCTTTCAAGTTCGTGTTAATAACATCGTCCCATTCATCCTCTTTCATTCTCATCAACAAATTATCTCTTGTAATTCCGGCATTGTTTACGAGAATATCAAGCTTTCCAAATGTTTCAATTGTTTTCTTAATCATATCTTGCACTTCGTCATTATTTGCAACATTACATTGAATCGCTATTGCTTCTCTTCCTAAAGCAATGATCTCTTCAACCACTTCTTTTGCTCGGGCTTCACTACCTGCATAGTTTACAACGACATTTGCCCCTTCTCTTGCAAGCCCCAATGCGATTTCACGACCGATTCCTCGTGATGCACCAGTTACTAAAGCAACTTTCCCTTCAAGTAACATCGTTTCTCCCCCAATCAAATAATGTAAAACTACATCTTAGATTTAATTTCATTGATAACTTGATTACAGCTTTCATAATCTTGCACAGCATATGTCTTTGCATTTCGATCAATTTTTTTGATTAAACCAGATAATACCTTACCAGGCCCAATTTCAATAAATGTATCGACACCTAAGTCCAGCATTTTAACAATAGAATCCTCCCATAATACTGGAGAATACAGTTGCTCAATTAGCTTTTCTTTAATATCGGCAGCTTGATTCATAGGTGCTGCAGAAACATTTGCGATTACAGGAATCTTTGAATCTTGTACTTCAATTTCATCAAGAACTTTTACAAATTTCTGTGCCGCAGGCTTCATTAATTCTGAATGGAATGGGCCGCTAACCTGTAAAGGAAGTACCCGTTTTGCCCCATTTTCCTTTGCAGTTGCCGAAGCAAGTTCTACTCCTTTTACTGTACCTGAAATAACAATTTGCCCTGGACAATTGAGATTTGCTAATTGAACAGAATGACCTTGGGCTGTTATTTCTTCCGTTACTTTTTGTAAAGCTTCCCGATCCATACCGAGAACTGCAGCCATTGTCCCTTCCCCATTTGGAACTGCTTCTTCCATAAATTCACCACGTTTGTGGACAGCATATACTGCATCTTCAAACCCAATAGCACCTGCAGCAACAAGAGCAGTATACTCACCTAAACTATGACCGGCAGCATAATCTGCCTGGATTCTTGCTTCTTCAAGGCATTTCAAAATGGCAATACTTGTTGTTAGTAATGCCGGCTGAGCATTTGTCGTTAATGTCAATTGCTCCGCTGGGCCATTAAAAATAATATCCGATAATGAATATCCAAGACGACGATCTGCACTTTCAAAAATAGATTTTGCTTGATCGTTTTCTTCTGTTACAGATATTCCCATCCCGACTGTTTGGGACCCTTGTCCTGGAAAAACAAATGCAATTTTCCCCATATCATCTTCTCCTTACGATTTTGTTTCTTTATTTATTGTTTCTTTATTTATTGTTTCTTTAATAATACTTGAAACATGATGATTAGCCATTTCTCTAGCTTGTCTAACTGCATTATAAAGAGCATTTGCATTAGATGAGCCGTGGGCTTTAATGACTGGTGCATTAAGACCAAATAATCCAGCACCACCATACTCAGTATAATCCATCATATTTTTTAGACCTTTTAATTCATTTTTCACTAAACCTGCTGCTAATTTTGTTTTTACATTTGAAGTAAATACTTTTTTTAGGAGTGAAAAAACAGATCCCGCAGTCCCTTCAATACTCTTTAATACCATATTACCAGTAAATCCGTCAGTCACTACGACATCAGCAGGCCCTTGCAATAGTTCACGTGATTCAACATTCCCAACAAAATGAATGTTAGATTCTTCTTTTAATAATTGAAATGCTTGTTTTGTTAATTCATTTCCTTTTTTCTCTTCTGTACCTATATTTAATAAGCCAACTCTTGGTTTGGAAATCCCGCGAACTTTTTCGGCGTATATAGATCCCATTATTGCATATTGAAGAAGATGCTCTGGCTTTGCTTCAGCATTTGCACCTAGATCCAACATGACAAATCCTTGCCCATCGATTGTTGGAAGTGTGGGTGCTAAAGCGGGGCGTTCAATTCCATTGATTCTCCCGACAATAAACAAGCCCGCTGCCATTAGTGCACCTGTATTACCAGCAGAAATGCAGGCATCTGCTTTTCCATCAGCAACTGCTTGTGCCATCAAAACCATAGAAGCATTCTTTTTCCTGCGAACAGCTCGCACCGGTTCATCGGTAGCTTCTATTACTTCATCTGTATGGACAATTTCGACACGAGCACTATTTTCTAAATATTGTTTTATCTCCTTTTCTTTTCCAATAAGGATAATTTCGATATCGTTAAACTCTTTTATTGCTTTATTTACACCTAAAATAATTTCTTTAGGGGCATTATCTCCCCCCATTGCATCAATAGCAATCTTCATTTTTGTCATCCCTAATTCATATTAAATTTATTATTATCTAATTTATGCGGCTACTTACTGTTTCGATACATTTCAAATTCACCTTTAAAAACTAGCTCACTTCCAACAAAACTATTGACCTCTACAGTTGTCCTATCCTTTTCATTATGTATGTCATAAACTTTAGCTTTAGCAATAACTCGTTCCCCTTGCTTTACAGAGCGAGTAAATTGGATGTTAGCTTTGGCTGTTAATGCCAGCTCATCATTAATAACAGCAACGGCTAAAGAATTAGCCTGGGCAAATAGATGATGACCTCTTGCAATTGAATTTCGTTTAAAAACATGCTCATTTTTTACTTCAAAAATAGAAATTGCACTCTTATCTAGGTCAACATCAATAATCTCACCAATTATTTCATCTATTGGAAGTGATTTTACTTCATCGATCAAACGTTCTTCAGCAACATTTTTTATTCTTTCTCTTAATTCCGGAATCGATAGTTCCAATCGATCAAGACGAATCGTTTGAACACTGACTTGAAATTGTTCGGCTAATTCTTCATCAGTTATAAATGGATTGTTATTTATTGTATCCTTTAATCGTTTTTGCCGCTCCTTTTTAACTATTCTCATAAAAAAATCATCACCATTCACGATATTAGGACTTGGTACTAATAGTAGTATATAAAAAGAAAGAGAAGAATGCAAGATTTCGTAAACATTCCGCTTCTCCTCTTTTTGAATCTTCTCTTTTAATCTAGTTTTTCACCAACCATTACACCAGAGTCCTCTAAGTAATTCCTTAATACCGCGTATTGGGGATCGATCCAAAAATTCGAATTTGAAATAAGTGTTTGCGCATCCTTTCTAGCAACTTCTAATGCACGATAATCGTGTACCATATCAGCTACTTTAAACTCCGGTAAACCGCTTTGTTTTTTTCCAAAAAAGTCTCCTGGACCTCGTAATTCTAAATCCTTTTCACTTAGAACGAAACCATCATTTGTTTCGGTCATAATTTTCATTCTTTCTTTCCCTATATCTGTCTTAGGATTCGCTAATAAAAAACAATATGACTGCTCTTGTCCTCTGCCAACCCTGCCGCGGAGCTGGTGTAATTGAGATAAACCGAACCGTTCAGCATCATATATGACCATTATCGTTGAATTTGGAACATTAACTCCAACTTCTACGACCGTAGTAGAGACGAGAATCTGTATATCATTAATACTAAAATCCTTCATAACCTGTTCTTTCTCTTCTTGGTGAAGGCGTCCATGCATAAGTCCGACTTTGAACCTCGAATGAAAATATTGAGATAGCATATGATAAACATCAATTGCATTCTGTACATCAAGCTTTTCAGATTCTTCAATTAATGGACATATGACATAGGCTTGCCTGCCTTGTGCCAGCTCTTTTTTAACAAAACCTAGCACTTGCTCAAGCATTTCGTGCTTTACCCAATGCGTTTCAATTTTCTTTCGACCTGCTGGCATTTCATCGATGATCGAAACATCCATTTCACCAAACACAGTTATCGCTAATGTTCTCGGTATTGGCGTAGCCGTCATAAATAGTACATCTGGATTCATACCTTTTTCCCTTAAAATCCTTCGTTGTTCGACTCCAAATCGATGCTGTTCATCTGTTATCACTAGACCGAGTTTTTTAAAATGGACGTCCTCTTGGATAAGCGCATGTGTGCCTATAAGAATATCAATCTCACCATTTTCTAGATGTTCAAGTAATTCTCTTCGCTTTTTTCCTTTAACAGAGCTGGTAAGAAGCTCGACTTTTAAACCTTCTCCGGCTAATAATGATTTAAGGGAAGAGGTATGTTGTTCAGCTAGAATTTCTGTCGGTACCATTAATGCACCTTGATATCCTGCTGTCCAGCTTGCAAAAAGGGCAATTGCAGCCACTACTGTTTTACCCGACCCGACATCTCCTTGCAGAAGTCTGTTCATTCGATATGGGGATTTTAAGTCTGCGCATATTTCATTAATAACTCTTTTTTGAGCATTTGTTAATGGGAAAGGCAAAGCTGCAAAAAATGTACGAAGCTTCTCCAAATCATATTGTTGGGTGATTCCTTTAGAATTTTCTCTTTCGAATTTTCTCAACGCTTGCATTTTTAACTGAAAAAATAAAAACTCTTCATATACAAATCTTCGTCTAGCTAGTTTGACATCACTTTGAGTAATCGGAAAATGCATTAATTTCATTGCACCTTTTCTTTGCATCAGCTTGTATTTTTCCAGAAAAGTATCAGGAAGATTTTCTTCTATTTCTTCACCATATGACTCAAAAGCCCGATGAATAAACTTTCTTAATGATTTAACAGTAAGTCCACCCCTGACAGAGTATACTGGTTCAAAATCACTTTCCTTTTGATAAGGTCCAATTTTTAATTCTTGGGCAGTAATCGTCGCGCGGTGTCGGTCCCATTTACCAGTAATAGTGACTGTATCTGAAATAGCCAGTTTCTTTTTTAAATAAGGCTGGTTAAAAAAGTTAACTTTAATGAGATAATTATTAACAAATAATTGAATGGTTAATCGGGAACGTTTCCGATTATAAAAGACAAGAGAAGGCTCACTATGAACCTTCCCTTCAACCGTTACTTTCTCATCGTGTTCAACATCCTGTAAATCACGTAAACGGTAATCATCATACCGATAAGGGAAATATTCCAATAAATCTCGAACTGTAAAAATACCTAGTGACGCTAACAAGCTATCCGTTTCTTCTCCGATTCCTTTAATAATTGAGACTGGGTTTTCTAATGAATTATTCACTTTCAACCATCGGAACTCCGAAAATTTTAGCCGCTAATTTACGACCCGTTGGAGTTGCCGCCAACCCTCCCTGAGCAGTTTCCTTTAGCGCAGTCGGCATTCTTTGACCGATTTTGAACATTGCATCGATCACTTCATCACAAGGAATTCGACTAGTTATACCTGCTAATGCCATATCCGCAGCAACCATTGCATTTGCTGCTCCCATTGCATTTCTTTTTACACAAGGTACTTCTACTAGCCCCGCAACAGGGTCACAAACAAGCCCAAGCATATTTTTCAAAGTTATTGCCATAGCTTCAGCACATTGTGATGGGGTTCCTCCCGCAATTTCTACAATTGCAGCAGCAGCCATGCCTGCTGCAGAACCAACCTCTGCTTGGCACCCGCCTGCAGCACCAGAAATAGATGCGTTATTAGCAACAACAAAGCCAAAAGCTCCAGAAGTAAACAAAAAGTTAACCATTTGTTCTCTTGTAGGATTAAGTTTCTTTTTCACCGCAAAAAGTGTTCCTGGAACAACACCTGCTGATCCAGCAGTAGGTGTTGCACAAATGGTACCCATAGCCGCATTTACCTCATTTGTAGCAACAGCTTTACTTACTGCATCTAGAATGGTTTCTCCAGATAAAAAGTTTCCTTTTTCTATATATTTTTGCATTAAGACAGCATCTCCACCAGTTAAACCAGAGTGAGATTGGACTCCCTTTAATCCGCGTTCTACAGCATCTTCCATCACCTTAAGACTTTTATCCATTTGATTAAAAATCTCTTCACGCGTTCTCCCTGTCACATCCATCTCTTGTTCGATCATGATTTCGGAGATTTTTTTATTTTGAGTTTCTGCCAACTCAACTAATTCAGCTACATTTCGAAACAAGTTTAAAACCTCCTTACATATTGTTTAGCAGCCGACCAAATGCTTTTCTTATTATCAATCGAAAGCGCTACCAAAATTTTCTTTTTTTCATATTATATTATCTCTATTATTAATCTACGACTCTTGCCACTTGAGTAATATTTGGAAGTTGCCCGATTTCCTGTAAAACAGGCTCCTCAATATTATGATCAACTTCTATTACCATTAATGCCATTTGCCCAACTTCTTTACGCGAAACTTCCATATGACCAATATTGATTTTATATTTGGATAATATATTGGAAACAGCTGCGATTGCTCCAAATCGATCATTATGGACAACTAAAATGGCGGGATGATGACCTGATAATCTAAGTTTAAAACCATTTAATTCAGTAATTTCAATTTTCCCGCCGCCAATTGATATTCCTACTAGCTCCATTTCCCCTTCTTCGTCACCAATTAAGATTTTTGCAGTGTTGGGGTGATCTGGAATAGCAGTTTCAGCAAAAAATTCAATTTCTAGTCCTTGCTTTTTTGCAAGCTCTAAGGAGTTGATTATTCTTTCATCAAATGTATCAAAGTCTAATAGACCACCGACAATTGCCACATCTGTCCCATGACCTTTATAAGTTTCCGCAAAGGAACCATAAAAAGAAATTTTCGCCCATTTTGGAACTCTGCCAAAAAGATTCCGAGCAACTCTTCCAATTCTTGCGGCACCCGCGGTATGTGAACTAGAAGGTCCAATCATAACTGGCCCAATAATATCAAAAACGCTTTTATATTTCATTTTTGGGTCACTCCACTCAAGATAATAGTATATCCATATTATATGATGATGCTTCTAAAAAGGAAATAGAAGGGTTGCCCCTTCTATTTATTATATATTGAAAAACTTATTTGGTAAATTTTCTGATCAATTTACTCTATTGAAAAAATAAACGAGTATAATGGCTGTTCGCCATTATGAACTTCAACCTCAAGTTCTTCAAAATTATTATTTAAATACGAAACAACTTCTTCTACTTGTTCAGGTGAAACATTTTCACCATATAATATTGTAACGATTTCATCGTCTTCAACTAACATTTTATTTAATAGTAAAGTAGCCGCAGAAACGATGTCTTTATTTGTTCCAATAATTTTCCCGTCTGCAATTCCCATGTAATCGTCTTTAGCAATAGAAATGCCATCTATTGTCGTGTCCCTAACAGCGTAAGTTATTTGACCAGTTTTTACATGCTGAAGCGCATCAATCATTAAACTCTTGTTCTCTTCCAATTTTACAGAAGGATTAAAAGCTAATAATGCTGACATTCCTTGTGGGACAGTTTTTGTAGGTATAACAATGATTTCTTGTTCCGATACTTGTGCTGCTTGCTCGGCTGCCATTATGATATTTTTATTATTAGGAAGGATCATTATTTTCTTTGCATTCACATCGGAAATGGCCTTTAAAATATCCTCTGTACTCGGATTCATTGTTTGGCCGCCCTCGATGACTGCGTCAGCACCAATGCTTTTAAAAAGACTGGCAATTCCTTTTCCCATTGAAACTGCAACGATTCCATATTCCTTTACTTCTCGTGGTTTTTGCTCCGTTTTTAAGGTATTATGCATATCGCCAATAATTGAACTATGCTGTTGGCGCATGTTTTCGATTTTCATATTAATAAGGCTGCCATAGCGTTGTCCATATGATAATGCTTCACCAGGTTGTTCTGTATGAACATGAACTTTCACAAGCTCATCGTCGGATACCACTAATAAAGAATCTCCATAATGACTCAAATCATTTCTAAATCTTTCCTCTGAGAATGGATGCTTATTAAGCTTGTCTTTTTCAAATTTAACCATAAATTCTGTACAGTAACCAAACTTAATATCTTCCGTGTTCATAAAGCTTTGAACATTTTTATGATGTTCTGTATTAACCATTTCATTCATAGACAGGGCAGTATTTGATTTATTTGGTAACGTTTCCTCTTTTAATTCTGCTAAAAAACCTTCATAAACGAAGACTAGCCCTTGACCACCACTATCTACTACTCCAACCTCTTTTAAAACAGGTAGTAAATCAGGTGTACGGTTTAATGAACTATTAGCTTCAGTTACCACTGCTTCCATAAGCTTTACAATGTCGTTTTCAGTTTTCGAAACCTCAACACCCTTTTTAGCGGCGTCTTTTGCAACGGTTAGGATAGTTCCTTCTACCGGCTTCATAACCGCTTTATATGCTGTATTTACTCCCGCCTCTAGTGCTTGTGCAAACTCCTTAGTTGAGATCGTTTCCTTATTTTCTACTGCTTTACCAAAACCACGGAATAGCTGTGAAAGGATAACACCAGAATTCCCTCTAGCACCCATAAGTAATCCTTTAGAGAGTGCAGAAGCAACGACACCAATATGGTCATGAACATTTTTTTGAACTTCTTTTGCTCCTGATGTCATAGATAAATTCATATTAGTCCCAGTATCACCGTCTGGCACTGGAAATACGTTAAGCGCATCTACGATATTAGCATTATTAGCTAAATTATTGGCACCCATTATCACCATCTCTGCAAAACGTTTTCCATCCAAAGATGCAATTGCCACGAATTTTTTCCTCCTTATTACGGGTTTGTCACCCTGACTCCTTGTACATAAATGTTTATGGAGTCTGTCGATAAACCAATTGTTTTATCAAGTGTGTATTTCACTTTTGCTTGTACATTATGTGCAATTTCAGAAATTTTCGTTCCATAGCTTACTATAATATACATATCGATATGTACTTCATCATTTTGTTGACGAACAATGACGCCGCGAGAGAAATTTTCTTTGCGCAATATGTCGGTGATTCCATCTTTAATTTGGTTTTTTGAAGCCATACCTACAATACCATAGCAATCCACTGCAGCTCCACCAGCGATAGATGCGACCACATCATTTGAAATATCTATTTGACCGAAATTCGTTCTCATTTCAATTGACATTTGCTCTTCCCCCTTATCGGTTTCATAAAATTTTTTCCATATGTCATTTTACTATAATATATATTGATTTAAAAGTCGAATATTTATTAGAAATAGCGTTCATCTGTAATTCTTCTATCATACGGATAATAGCTAACATTCATTTTTGTGAATAGAATCAAGACGCCCAGCGTTTTTCTTAAAAGGTAAGAAAGTATAAAATTTACTAAGGAAATTAGACATGAAAAGTGTCTGCTGTGTCTAGCTCCAGCGCCTATCGGCTAGCGGATTTCTCCGTCTTCTCCCTACGATAAGTCAACATCGACTCGTCCCTCGCCGTGTTTCCTTTATCTCAGTCGAAGACTACGAAATCCGTACGCCGATGGGCAAGGCGCTTGCGCTTTTCTTAAAACGTCAAGTAATTTTTCTTGAATGCATATTATTGAAGTATTGCTTTATTATAGGTTGTATGATAAATTATTAAAGTATCTTTATATGATGAATATTGAAGTGATGAAACATTTGATATTTCTACTTCAGAGTAAGGAGGGAATCAATATGGCAAAACAATGTGTAATTACTGGGCGTAAAACTCGTTCCGGAAATTCTCGTTCCCACGCTATGAACGCTAATAAGCGTACTTGGGGTGCAAATCTTCAAAAAGTTCGTATTCTTGTTGATGGTAAACCAAAGCGTGTATGGGTTTCTACAAGAGCATTAAAATCAGGGAAAGTTGAACGCGTTTAATCATTTGTATTAAATGCGCCTGAAATATGCATAAACAAAAAAATGCCGACTACCGGCATTTTTTTGTTTGTTTTTACCATCAAAATAAAAACAGAATTTGTACTTTCTACCCTTTTTTAAATGTCCCTAACATCGCACGAACAATTCCACCTAAAAATCTAGGCAATTTAATTGTATAAAACTTCATATATGTCCCTCCTCATCCGTCTAACAAGCATATGAATTGTCCATATAAATATCCTCTACCAATGCATCTTAGGTGGGTAATTACCCGACAATACCGGATAGAATAGTGTATTCAATACATATGAAAGTGAGTACCCGCCCCGTTAAAAAGGGCTAACTTTTTTTATAAATCCTGACTTCTTATCATCATTAATATGCCTGATGTAAAAGAAAAATTACCGGTTTCTTGAATTAGTTCATTGCTTATACATAATGAGGAACCCATTAAAATATGCTTGTTTTTAAGTGGATATTTAAAACCTTCTAAGGTAATACCATTCACTTCTTTGCTTAGTGGTATAAATGAGACATATTTTTTATGATCAATCATATCAATAGAATATTTTCCAGGTGTGAATACAGAAATTCTGTTCTGTTTATCTATAATCTCAATATTACATTTCTTGCATTCAGGACGTATAAGCATCATTACATTAGCAAAATAATGATCAGCTCGACCTCCTGTTGCCCCCAAAATTCGAATATTCGACGGCTCTTCTTTTAGAGCCCAAAGTAAAGCAAGCTCCATGTCTGTTTCATCTTTTTCAGGTATGTATTTTTTTATTTGATGTGCTTTTTTATTTATCATTTCCCACTGCTGATTAGTAACGGAATCAAAATCTCCGAAGGCCATTGTAGGTATGATGTTATTTTCTAATAAATATATAACGCCGTAATCTACTCCAATCCAAACAACATTTGGATGATCAAATAGAGATAATTCAGGTATGTATTCTTGTGGACCTCCAGCAATAATGTGAATAACCTTCTGCAATCTATTTTCCCCCTATTGTATATATTTTAAATATCGAAAAAGCCAGCTAAAAATAGCTGACTAATGGTTTTAAACTAGTTGTTCACGAAGACCTTTAATTGCTGTTTCACGATCTTGGTGCTTATATATCGCTGATCCTGCAACTAATACATTTGCGCCTGCCTCATAGCATAGCTTTGCTGTTTCTGGGTTTATTCCCCCATCCACTTCAATTTCAATATTCAATCCTTTAGCATCAATCATCTGTTTTACTTGATGAATTTTCGGAATTACTGAATGGATAAAGCTTTGTCCGCCAAAACCGGGATTTACTGTCATAAGTAAAACCATATCGATATCCTCCAGAACATGTTGAATCGTCTCCACTGGAGTTGCAGGATTTAACACTACACCAGCTTTTACACTATAAGATTTAATTTGCTGAATGGTACGATGCAAATGGGTACATGCCTCAACATGTACAGTAATATAATCAGCTCCAGCTTTGGCAAATGACTCTATATAATGATCTGGATGCTGAATCATTAAATGAACATCTAAGGGCAATTTTGTAATTGGACGAATTGCCTCAACTACTAGCGGCCCCAAAGTAATATTAGGGACAAAATGTCCATCCATAACGTCAATATGAATATAATCTGCTCCGCCTTTTTCAACATCATGTATTTCTTCAGCTAATTTTGCAAAGTTTGCTGATAAAATTGATGGGGCAATTTTTACCATATTCCTAATACCTCGGCTTTCTATCTTTTATTTCCTGTAAAAACTGAACATAATGCATATAGCGGTAATCAGGGATTTCTTTATTTTCTACTGCAGATTTAATGGCACATTTTGGTTCATTTAAATGTAAACATCCTCGGAATTTACATTCCTTACTTCTTAGTGACATCTCTGGAAAGCAGTTTGAAAGAAACTCAGCTTCCAATTCATCAAAATCCAATGAACTAAATCCTGGTGTATCCGCCACAAGCCCATCCTTAATATCAATTAACTCTACATGTCGTGTTGTATGCTTTCCACGCCCTAAATGGGATGAAATATGACTTGTTTTTAAAGATAATTCAGGATTAATGGCATTAAGTAATGAAGATTTCCCTACCCCTGATTGACCAGATAGTACACTTATTTTTCCTTTTAATAACGGAAGAAGGTCATTAATTCCTTCTTGTGTTTTAGAGGATGATAATAATATCTGATAACCAATTTTTTGATAATCATTCACATATTTCATTAAATCTGATTTTTCGTCTTCGCTTAAAAGATCCATTTTTGTTAAACAAATGATAGGCATAATATCATTCGACTCAATTATCACTAAAAAACGGTCTAATAAAACTGAACTAAATTCAGGTTCCTTCGCTGAAAAAATGAGAATAGCCTGATCTACATTTGCAATAGGAGGTCGAATTAGCTCATTTTTTCGATTTTTCACCTCCATTATATATCCTTCACGTTCATTATCTGCTTGATAGACAACTGAATCTCCAACGAGAGGGGTTATTTTATTCTTACGAAAAACCCCTCTGCCTCTACATTGAATCACCTGGTTTTTGTTTAAAACATAATAAAATCCACTTAATGCCTTAACAATTTTCCCTTCAGGCATAGCATCGACTCCTTCATTTCACATTAAAATCAGTAATTATTAATCACTTGGATAAGGTATAGACTCTTGCAATATGACGGTATTATCACGAATCACTTGATATCCCGCTTTTTTTCCCTCTTCAATTCTAAAATCAAAGCGTTTTTTTGTCGTCTCTGTAATTGTAAAGGAGTCAAATAGATCAGTTATACTGTGATCGGCATCCTCTATATATATTTGAACTTGCTGAGGCTGAGGCTTACCATCCTCATCAGTTTCAGGTTCATACGGAATCGTTATTTCTCTTTCTACTGTTTTTGGTGGCTTTTCCTTTGGCCCTTTAGACATCACTACTTTTACTCGATCACCCTTAACAAGCTCTGTTCCAGGTGCAGGCGATTGGGAAATAACTAGACCTTCTTTCACTGTATCGTTATATTCTTCTTTAGACATATCTATAACTAAGCCTGTGGCTTCCTCATATTCCTTTAAACCTTTTTCATTATACTCTGTTAAGTCTTTTACTTTTATTTTTTCAGGACCTTTACTTACAGTAAAAATTAGCTCAGTTTCACTAGGGACAATTTCCTCATTTGGACGCGGATTTTGATCAATGATCGTTCCTGGTGAACTATCATTATAAACTTCATCCTTTCTTATGTTCTTAAATTTTATTTTATTAAGCAGTTGCATGATATCTTCATACTGTCGACCTGTATAATCTTGAAGAGGGTATTTTTCTTTTCCCGTGCTTACATATATATCTATTTCCGTACCTTCTTTAACATCTTTTCCCGCTTCCGGGTTAGTCTTAACTACTTTACCCTCAGGAATTTTCTCATCCGGAACATCAATTTTTTTACCAACCTTTAGCTTTACGTCCGTAATGGATATTATTGCTTCATCTAAATTTCGCTCTGTTACATCTGGAACTTTTACTTCTTTAGGACCTAACAAATATGGAAGAAAGAACACAGCTAATGCTAAAATAATTACCAACATTAAAAACGAGCCAATAATCCATGGCCATTTTTTTCTTTTCTTTTTTTGCTTTTTATTTTTCTCCTTGTTATTATCCTTTATTTGATCATCGTTATTTTGATCGGAAACAGCATCATCCTTAGGGTGAACAAGGGTTTGTTCTTGGTTTGATGTCATCGAATGCAAATTTGTAATAATTGGAATTGCTTTTGTTGCTTCATCGTCTTCTGGGACGATAAACTTTGCTTCATTCAATCGCTCTGGACTTAACGCTGTTCGAATATCTTCACCCATTTCATCAACCGTTTCATATCTTTGAAAAGGATCCTTAGTTGTTGCCTTTAATACAATATTCTCGACACTTTGTGGTATATTTGGGTTCCATCTTCTTAAAGATGGTGTTTCGGTTTGCAAATGCTTAAGTGCAATGGAAACGGCTGATTCTCCTGAAAAGGGTAATCTGCCTGTCAGTAATTCAAACATGACAATACCGAGCGCATAGATATCAGATTTTCTTGTTGCCATTCCCCCGCGTGCTTGTTCCGGAGATAAATAATGTACCGACCCTAGTACTGAATTTGTTTGGGTAATAGATGTAGCACTCAATGCCATTGCAATTCCGAAATCAGTAATTTTCACTACCCCATTATGGTCAATTAATATATTTTGCGGTTTGATGTCACGATGAATAATTTGATGCTGATGAGCATTAGAAATAGCTGAAACTAGCTGTTCCATAATATCCAGTGTCTTCTCAACTGAAATAGGATAATATTGTTGTATGTATTGTTTTAAAGTCATCCCATCAACATATTCCATTACAATATAATAAATATCTTCCTCTTCACCTACATCATAAATATTCACAATATTAGGGTGGTTTAAACTAGTAGCAGATTGTGCCTCCCGTTGAAAACGATGTATAAATTCTTGTTCATTAGCAAAATCTAATCTTAATATTTTTATAGCAACATCCCGATCGAGAATAATGTCTCTAGCTAAATACACATTAGCCATACCGCCGCCGCCGATCATGCTAATTATTTTATAGCGGTCACTTATTCTTCTTCCGATCAACATTCACTACACCTGCTTTCAGCATCCGCAGATATTTCAATAAGGATAATGGTAATGTTGTCTTCACCGCCATTTTGATTAGCCATATCAATCAAAGTCTGTGCTTTCACTTCAATCGTATTATCAGTTTCTAAAACTTCTCTCATTTGTATTTCTGTAATTTTGTCTGATAAACCATCTGAACATAGAAGTAAATAATCCCCATCTTCGATTAATATCGTTTTAATATCTGCTTCTATCTTTTGTTCTGTCCCCAACGCCTTCAGGACTACATTTTTTCTAGGATGACTATCTGCGTCTTCCTTTGAAATAATCCCTGTTTTCACTAATTCATTGACCAAGGAGTGATCTTCAGTTATTTGTTGAAACCCATTTTCATTTAAGATATAGCAGCGGCTATCCCCGATATTTGCAATGGTGGCAAAATCAGCCGTAAAAATAGCGGCAACTAATGTTGTTCCCATTCCTTCACATTCAGCATGGTTATTTGCATGTTCAAATAAAGTTAAATTGACTTCTGAAATTCTTTCATTCAACCAATTTTCTGCCGATTCAGCCGTATTAAATTTCAATGAACTCTCCCACGATTGATTAAATAAATCGACTGTCATTTTACTTGCAACATCGCCAGCATTATGACCGCCCATACCATCTGCAACAATGGCAAGGCAATCTCCCGTTGAATTCGTAAAAATCCCGCCGTTATCTTCATTACGCTGCCGAATCCTTCCCGTATCAGTTAGAAAAATAGCCTTCATCAAGGTCACCCCGTATCTTCTATTTGTTCCAGCTTTCTTTTTTTCGAAAACATGCTATAAAAAAGCCGTCTCCTCCAAAATCTTGTGGGAATATTTGTACCCGATATTTGTCTACAAACGGCTGGATATGATCAGTTAATTGTAGCGGGAATACTTCAAAATCAAGTGACGAGCGCAAAAACTCATTAACTGTTTCTTCATTCTCTTCTTTATCAACGGTACAAGTACTATAAACCAGTAATCCACCGGGTTTCACTAAACGGGCAGCTTCATGCAAAATATTTTTTTGAATTATTTGCAGGTTATGAATGTCTTGAACAGACTTGCTATATTTAATATCCGGTTTTTTTCTTAATACACCTAATCCTGAACATGGTGCATCTACTAATACACGGTCAAACAACTCTTTTTCGAAATGCTGAGCTACCTTTCGACTGTCCATAGCCTTTGTTTCTATATTTGTTAATCCAAGGCGTATTGCATTTTGTTGGATAAGTTTTGTTTTATGTTCATGTAAATCTAATGAAATCACTTTTCCTGTTCCATGAAGTTTTTCTGCGATATGAGTAGACTTCCCACCTGGTGCCGCGCAAGCGTCAAGTACGAATTGATTTTCCTCAATATTCAAAGCATATGTCACTAGCATGGAGCTTTCATCTTGAATGGTAATAAATCCGTCAGTAAAAGCTTTTGAATGGGCTAGATTCCCTTTTAGGGAACGGATTGCCTCTGGTACAATTGGACTTAATTGTATTTCAAAACCTTCCTCTTCCAGCATCTCTTTAACAACTTCAGGTGGGGCTTTCGTTGTATTTACACGTGCCGTTTGCAAGGGAGCTAGAAGATTTGTTTCACACATTGTTTTTGTTTTTTCTAATCCATATTGTTCTGACCATCGCTTTACCATCCAGGCAGGGTGACTTGTTTCGATTGCAACACGTTCAATCGGATCTTGAATCTTTTCTAGTGAAGGGAGTCCTTCTCTTTGAACGGCTCTTAAAATTCCATTGACCATTCCTGAAATTCCACGATGACCTCTTTTTTTCGCAATTTCTACTGCCTCGTATATAATGGCACGATCAGGAATTTTATCTAAATAGACCATTTGATACAATGAAAGTCTTAATAAAATTTGAACCCATGTTTCTATTTTTTTATTAATAAATGATTTTAAGTAATAATCTAAAGTAATCTTTCTTTGTAATGTTCCATATGTTATTTCAGTCAATAATCCAATATCAGGTCCGATTAAGTGATTCCTTTTGATGACATGATTTAGGAGCAAATTGCTGTACGCTTGATTTTTTTCGACAGCTTCTAGTATTTCAAGAGCGGCTTCTCGTACATTCTTATTTTTATTTACCATATTATTCTCCTAGCTTTGTTCCAATTAATAGGCTCGATCCAGTTCCATTTAAAAACTGTTCAGCTGTCATTTTTTTCTTACCTGAGGGCTGTAATTCAATAATTTTAATCCCTGTCATATTTCCTGTTGCAACGACTAAGCCATCTTTCGTAATGTCCACCACTGTTCCAGGTTCTTTTTGCTCTGATAATGGAATCTTTATACCTTCCCATACTTTTAATACAGTACCTTCAATCGTCGTATAAGCAACTGGCCAAGGATTTAATCCTCTAATATGATTATAAATTTCTTCTCCGGATTTTGACCAATTAATTTTTTCTTGTTCACGTTTAATATTGGAGGCAAACGTTGCCTTATCATGATCTTGTGGTAATGGGTTTATTTCATTCTTAATAAGTTTAGGTATTGTTTCTGATAAAAGCTCTGATCCAGCTTCACTAAGTTTAATATGTAATGTTCCAACATTGTCTGTTTCAGTAATAGGAATTTCGACTTGACTAATAATATCTCCTGCATCTAATTTTTCTGCCATATACATGATTGTGATTCCTGTTTTTTCTTTCCCTTGTAATATAGCATAATGTATAGGTGCACCGCCGCGAAGCTCTGGCAGTAATGAAGCATGTACATTAATACAACCTAATTTAGGGGCATCCAATAATTCTTTTGGCAGGATTTGTCCATATGCTGCCGTCACAATTAAATCCGGTTCTAATTCTAAAATCTTTTTTAGTTCTTCAGAATCTCGAAGCTTTTCTGGCTGATAGATGGGAATTCCATGTTTCTCTGCCTCCACTTTGACAGGCGGAGGGGTTAAAACCCTTTTTCTTCCCACAGGGCGATCTGGCTGTGTCGCCACAGCTATTACTTGGTATCCATCATTTAGTAATCTTTTTAACACCGGTACAGAAAAATCTGGTGTGCCCATAAATACAATTTTTGTCATTCTCCTTCATACCCTTCTAAATCTTCTTCATCAATATATTTTAAAACCTTTGAAGTAAACAAAATTCCATGTAAATGATCGATTTCATGTTGGATTGCCCGCGCAAGATAATCCTCTGCTTCAATGTAAAAAAATCTCCCTTTTACATCTTGAGCTTTCACCTTTACATAATAGGGACGTGATACAGTTCCATATAATCCAGGAAAGCTCAAACATCCTTCTACATCAGTTTGTTCACCACTTTTTTCAATTATAATCGGATTAATTAAATTTATCCTCCCTAATTCATCACCAATATCAACTACTGCAATTTGCTGATCAATTCCTATTTGCGGCGCAGCTAATCCTACTCCATCTGCAGCTAACATTGTTTCATACATATCATTTAGTAATATTTTTAATTTTTTATCAAATTGCCTTACCGGCTCACATTCTTTTTCTAATATTTCTGCCGGATGCATTACGATTGATAGAACTGCCAAGTGCTTACCTCTTTTCTATTTACATCATCATATAAGGATTGACATCAATGTTTATCGTTAATCCTTCTGAAGTGATTTGTTGCTGAAAGTGCTCTAGTAAGTAACGGAGATGGTTCTTTAAACCGGGTTCTCGTTTGTATTTTATCAAACATTGGTATCGATATCTATTTTTGATCCTAGGTACTGGAGATGTTGCCGGTCCAAGAATTACTGCTTCTTTTGATAGTCTTGAGTGAAGGTATTTCGCAATTTTTTCTGTGGTAGACACCACTTTTATTAAATCCTCATGACTAACAGTTATGAGCGATAAATAATAAAAAGGAGGATATGAGCCTAGTTTTCTCATCAGCATTTCCTTTTTATAAAATTGCTCATAATCTTGTTCTCCTGCGAGTTCAATACTGTAATGTTCCGGTGTATAGGTTTGAATAACAACCTCTCCAGCTAATTGATGTCTACCCGCTCTTCCACTAACCTGTGTTAATAGTTGAAATGTTTTTTCCGATGCACGAAAATCTGGTAAATGGAGCATAGTATCTGCACTTAATACTCCGACAAGGGTAATGTTAGGAAAGTCTAAACCTTTTGCGATCATTTGAGTTCCTAATAAAATGTCTGCTTTCCCTTCTTGAAACTGATGAAGTAAACGTTCATGAGCTCCTTTTCTACTGGTAGTATCCACATCCATTCGTATTACTCTCGCTTCAGGTAATAATTTACTTATTTCCTCTTCTACCTTCTGTGTCCCTGTTCCAAAGTATCGGATATGTTCACTGTTACACTCAGGACATGTTTGTGGTACGACCGTTTCATATCCACAATAGTGACATTTCATCTGATTTGTATAGCGATGATAAGTCATTGAAATATCACAATGCGGGCATTGAAGAACATAGCCGCAATCCCTGCACATAACAAAAGACGAATGTCCTCTTCGATTTAGAAAAAGAACAGTCTGCTCCTTTTTATTCATTCGGTCTACTAATTTCTCAAATAATTCCCTAGAAAACATCGAGCGGTTTCCCTCTCGGAGTTCTTCTCTCATATCAATGATCGATACTGATGGTAATTCTTGATTATTCATCCGTTTTTTCATAAATAGGAGTTTGTAAACACCTTTTTGTGCTCTAGCAAAGGATTCTAATGATGGTGTTGCACTTCCTAAAATAACTGGACAGCGATGAAGCTTTCCTCTATATATCGCTATATCTCTAGCATGATAGCGAGGTGTTTCTTCTTGTTTATAGCTATTTTCATGTTCTTCATCTATGATGATAATTCCAATATTTTCAAATGGAGCAAAGATAGCTGATCTTGCTCCAACGACTACTTTTGCTTCTTTCCGCTCTATTTTTCTCCATTCATCATATTTTTCACCGATTGAAAGTCCACTATGGAGAACTGCAACATCATTTCCAAAGCGTCCTTTAAATCGCTCAACCATCTGTGGAGTTAATGAAATTTCAGGTACTAGAACAATTGCTTCTTTTCCCATATTGATTACTTTTTGAATTGATTGTAAATAAACTTCCGTTTTGCCACTTCCTGTTACACCGTTTAACAAAAATGTTTCATGATTATTCTCCTCTATTGATTTTAGAATAGGAGAAATCGCTTGTTCCTGCTCGTTTGTTAAAGGAAAGGGGTTCGTTTTTTGAAAATGACGATGTTCGTATGGATCTCGATATTCCTCTTTTTCTTCTTCTTGTAAATAACCTTTATTTATTAATGATCGAATCGTAGCAGAGGTCGTATTCGTATCATCTAAAATCTGCTTTATAGAAAACTTTTGATTTGTTTGGTTACGAAAATATTCTAGAACTTGTTTTTGTTTCAGAGCATTGTTGGGAAGTTCATCAATCACTTGTACTAAAGCATCTTCGGACAAAAGGCAGCTAATTATTCGAATTGTTTTTTTATTTGCTTTATTTTTCACAAGATATCTTACTTCTACAGTACCTTTTTTTACTTCCTTTTGTAACAACGGCAGAATCTGCGTATCTGCGGCTGCATTCCACTTCATGTCAAGCTTGTTACCAAATAAATTGTCTAAATCAGAACAGGTTCCCTCATCAATTCGGTGCAAAACCTTTTCATATTTAGCCTTCATTGCAACAGGAAGCATCGCTTGATAGGCAGATATCTTTAAACATAATGTTTCCTCTGCAATCCATTTCCCAAGATTTAATAATTCTTCATTTAAGACTGGCGAGAGATCTAAAGGTTCATGGATATGCTTTAATTTAGATACATCTGTATGCCCCTTTAGTTCAATTACAAATCCTTGAATCATTCTAGGACCAAATGGAACTGAAACCCTCATACCAGGCTGAATAAAATCCGTCCATTTTTCTGGAACTAAATAATCAAACAATTTATCTGTATTCATTGTAGGTACATCTACAATAACACTAGCTATTTGCATAACTTGTTCCCTCATTTAATTCACGGGAAATTTCTTTAAGAATTTCGCTTGCAGTCTCGTGTTTACTTAAAAGCGGCAGCTCTTTTTTCGATTTATTTTTTTTATAGATTGTTACAATATTGGTGTCACCACCAAAACCAGCACCATCTTTACTCACATCATTAGCTACAATGATGTCGGCATTTTTACGTTCCAATTTACCCCAAGCATGCTCATCAATATTCTCTGTTTCTGCTGCAAATCCAACAAGATATGGCTTATCCTGTTTTTGACCTAATTCTTTTAAAATATCTTTCGTTCTTTCAAATTCTATAACTAAATTACCTTCCTTTTTCTTCATTTTTTGCTCAAAAACCTCTTTTGGTCGATAATCTGCTACAGCTGCACTTTTAATGACAATATCTGCTTCTTTATAATATTTCATAACAGCTTCATACATATCCTGTGCACTATTTATTTGAATGTGCTGTCCACCGCTTGGAACTTGCAGTCCATTAACACCTGAAATAAGTATAACTTTTGCCCCCATATTTATAGCTTCTTCTGCAAGTGCATAACCCATTTTCCCTGAAGAACGATTAGTTAAATATCGTACAGGATCAATTTTTTCTTTAGTCGGACCAGCAGTAATTAAAATAGTTTTCCCTTTAAATAACTGAGATGTTTGTTGAAAGAAATTAGTTATCAAGGAAACAATTTTTTCTGGTTCCTCTAATCTTCCTTTTCCAACATAGCCACAGGCTAAATAACCTTCACTCGGCTCGACAAACTTATATCCAAATTCGGATAAAGTTTTTAAGTTTCGTTTGACTGCTGGATGGTCATACATATGTACATTCATTGCTGGTGCAACCCAAACAGGTGCAGTTGTTGCAAGTAATGTCGTTGTAATCATATCATCAGCAATTCCATTTGCTAACTTACCAATTATATTTGCAGTTGCTGGAGCAATTAGTACAAGATCTGCCCAGTCTGCTAAATCTATATGTGCGATAACCTTAGAATTTTTTTCATCAAATGTATCTGTATAAACGTCATTCCTTGAAAGCGCTTGAAATGTTAGAGGTGTAACAAATTCACAAGCAGAAGCACTCATGATAATTTTTACATTTGCTCCAGCCTGAGTTAATTTGCTGGTTAATGCTGCAGCTTTATATACGGCAATTCCGCCTGTTACACATAATAATATTTTCTTACCTTCCACAATAAATCCCCCATTTATGTATTGCGAATACTTTCTCTTTTCTGAGAAAATTCAACTAGGATTTTAATTTTATTATGAATAATTTTCTCCTAAGTTAAAAGAAAAAACAACCTAAACAAATAGGTTGTTTTATGGTAAGGCGAAAACAGCCTTAGTATTATAAATGATCTTTCTCATCATTTTTATTAATAACAAGTGTTTTTGCATAAATTTCTTCAAGTGCTTTACCTACATATTTTTTTGAAACAAAATGATCAAGAGTTTCTTTCCCATCCTCTTGAAGATTTCTCGCACGTTTAGCAGCCACGGAAACTAAGGAATATTTTGAATCAATAATTTTAAGTAATTTGTCAATAGAAGGATATAGCATTTTTATTCAACCTCCAGCATTTTGATATATCGTGGTGCAACACGCTTAGTACGGCAATGTTCTGCTTGAACGATTGAATTAATTCGTTCACAAGCTGCCTCCACTTTGTCGTTTTCAACTACATAGTCATATAAGCTCATAAGTTCGATTTCTTTTCTTGCTTCTTTCATACGATTATTGATTAAATCGTCTGATTCTGTTCCTCTTGTCACAATACGGGATTGTAATTCTGAAAGACTTGGCGGAGCTAGAAAAATAAACAGTCCCTCTGGGAATTTCTCCCTTACTTGCTTTGCTCCTTGTACTTCAATTTCTAAGAAAACATCTTTTCCCGAATCCAAAGTATCTTTTACATAATCAATTGGAGTACCATAATAATTACCAACATATTCGGCATACTCTAATAATTTGTCTTGTTTAATTAGTGCCTCAAACTCTTCTCTAGATTTAAAAAAATAGTCCACCCCATCTACTTCACCTTCTCTAGGTTTACGAGTAGTCATTGAGATAGAATATTCAAATTTAGTATTACCTTGCGAAAAAATAGCCTTTCTTACTGTACCCTTACCTACACCGGAAGGTCCAGAGAGAACAATCAATAACCCTTTTTCTTTCATTAAAAAATCCTACCCTTCTTCTCCATTATCGTCCTTATTTCCAAGACGATGTGCTACTGTTTCAGGTTGTACAGCAGATAGTATAACATGGTCATTATCCATGATAATTACTGCTCGAGTACGTCGACCATAGGTAGCATCGATTAAGTTACCACGATCCCTGGCATCCTGAATTAAACGCTTAATTGGAGCAGACTCTGGACTTACAATAGAAATAATTCGATTTGCCGAAACTATATTACCAAAACCAATGTTTATAAGCTTTATAGACATTATTATCCCCCAGATGCACAAATAGTCTATTTTTGAATCGAAATAAAATAATTAATCGTTATTCAATATTTTGTACTTGTTCACGCATTTTTTCCAATGTTGTTTTTAACTCAACTACATAAGTTGCAATTTGGGAATGATTTGCTTTCGATCCAATTGTATTGATCTCTCGATTCATTTCCTGAATCATGAAATCAAGCTTTCTTCCAATAGGTTCATCAATCAATATCGTATTTTTGAATTGGGAAAGATGGCTCTCTAATCTGGTTATCTCTTCATTGATGTCTGCTTTATCTGCAAAAATCCCAACTTCTGTGAGCACTCTTGCTTCATCAAATAAGTCTTCTGTATATTCCTTTATCCGACTAACCAACCGTGTTTGATATTGTTCTATAACAAATGGAGCAAATTTTTTTATCTCTTCAAGTAATTGACTAAAACGATTCAACTGATTAGAAAGATCCTGTAAAAGCTCTTTCCCTTCTACTTTTCGCATAGACAATAGATTTTGGACTGCTTCTTCAACTGCATCCAAAACTAGATCATTAATTTCCTCATTTTCATCCTCTTTTTCTACAATTTCTAAGAGATTTTCATTTGTTAATAAGTCCTTTAAATGAATTGGTTCCTGAAGATCATATTTTGTTTTTAATTTGTCTATAAACTGATAATAATCATCAAGTAAATTCCAGTCAATATGCAGACTTCTTCTTGTTAATTCTTCTCCCTCAATTATAACAAAAACCTCTATTCGTCCTCTTTTAATGTATTCGCTTATTTTCTTTCTTATTTTATCATCTATTTTCATTAATTGCCTTGGCATACGTATGTTTATTTCACAAAATCGATGATTAACTGATTTAATTTCTACAGTTACTCCAAATAGTGAGGACTCTTTTTTACTACTTCCATACCCTGTCATGCTATATACCAACAATATCACATCCCTTTATCTATTTGGAAATTAATATGTAAACATTGGATAGCATGTACCACCAATATTATAGACGATTTCCTGAAAAAAGAAAGGTAATAGAGTATAACCCTATTACCTTTTGTATTATACCATATTTTACACTTTTTTTCTTATAAAAAGTGAACCTGCTAGTAAAAAAGTTGGAATGGAGCTCATACCAATTATAAGCAACCAATCTCTCGGAATAATCGGAATCGTGTGGAAAATTGGTTGAAATGCTGGAACATAAATGACTACTAACATTAATAATATAGACGAAACAACTGACCATACTAGGTACATATTCCCAAAAGGATTTCGAGAAAAAATGGATATTTCACTACGGCAATCAAAAACATGAATTAACTGAGTTAACACAAGCGTTGCAAATGCTACCGTCTGAGCATAAGCTAATCGATCCGGATTGTTCCGATAAATTGTAAGGAAAGCAATTAAGGTAACAAATCCGATTAAAAAGCCTCTCGAAATAACTTTCCAGCCTAGTCTCCTAGCAAAAATACCTTCCGTCTGTTGACGTGGTTTTCGTTTCATTACATCTTCTTCTGGTTGATCTAGCCCTAACGCCATAGCTGGCAATCCATCAGTTACAAGATTTACCCATAATATTTGTATTGGCACAAGTGGTAATGGAAGGGATAAAAGCATAGCAAATAACATAACTAAAATTTCACCGACATTCGATGCAAGTAAATATCGAACAAATTTACGTATGTTTTCATAAATATTTCTACCTTCATATATAGCTGCTTTAATAGTGGCAAAATTATCATCCAAAAGAATTAGAGAAGATGCTTCCTTCGCTACATCTGTTCCTGTAATCCCCATAGCAATACCAATATCGGCAGATTTTATCGCAGGAGCATCATTTACTCCATCGCCCGTCATTGCTACAATATGACCACAATTTTGTAGTGATTTTACAATTTTTAATTTATGTTCAGGTGAAACCCTAGCAAAAACAGCTACATCCTCCACTACTTTTTCAAGGTCCTCAATAGAAAGTTCATTTAATTCTGTTCCTTCAATAACTTTTCCATTTCCTCTTAGAATACCTAATTGTTTAGCAATCGCTTTAGCTGTTATTACATGATCACCAGTAATCATCACGGTTTTTATGCCTGCCTCACGACATTCCTTTATTGCCTGTTTTACTTCTTGGCGCGGAGGATCAATCATCCCTTGTATACCAATAAATGTTAGCCCTTTTTCAGCCTCAGATTCATGCATAATAATCGTTTGTTCCTTGATTGGCTTGAAAGCAATTGCAATAGTACGTAATGCCATTGATGCTAAAGTTTCTACTGACGTTTGGATAGTGTTTTGTAATTCACTTTGTAAATATTGTTGCCTTCCATTCCATAGAACTGATTCGCTCAAACTAATTAATACATCCGGAGCACCTTTAGTAATGACAAATCTTTTACCATGTTTATCTTTTACAACTATACTCATCATTTTTCTAGTTGAATCGAATGGAAATTCTTTTTCTATAGTAAATTGACCTAATAATGTCTCCCTATCTAGTCCAGCTTTCATTGCTGAAACAAGTAATGCTCCTTCTGTAGGGTCACCATCAATTACAAATTCATCTTCCCGAAATTTCAATTCAGCATGATTACAAAGTAAACCGAATGTTAGAAGTTGAAACAAGCTTTTCTCATTCTGAGGATTAATCTTCTGTGAATCTAAATAAAAGCTGCCTTCAGGTTGATATCCCGTACCAGATAGTGTCCAAGTAGTTCCTCCACTCCATAAATGAGTGACCGTCATTTTATTTTGTGTGAGAGTTCCTGTTTTATCTGAGCAAATAACCGATGCACAACCTAAAGTTTCTACAGCAGGTAGTTTTCGAACGATTGCATTTTTTCGTATCATTCGTTGGACACCTAGTGATAATGCAATCGTAACAATGGCAGGAAGTCCTTCTGGAATAGCTGCTACCGCTAAAGAAACACCGGCCAAAAACATAGTAAACATATCATGACCATGAACAACACCTGCAATGACGACTAGTACAGTTAATAAAAGGGCAATTGTGATTAAGATTTTCCCAAGTTGTTCTAACCTTCGTTGTAACGGTGTAATCAATGTTTCGGCATTTTGAATCATATCTGCAATTTTTCCCATTGCAGTATTCATACCAATTCCTGTAACTATCCCCATACCATTTCCTCGAGTCACCATTGTTCCCATAAAAGCCATGTTCTCTAAATCCCCTAAACTGGCTTTTTTATCAGTTACTGTATTGGTAGACTTTACAGCAGGAACTGATTCACCTGTTAATGCAGATTCTTCAATCTCGAGGTTAACCGTTTGAACTAATCTGACATCGGCTCCAATTCGATCCCCACTAGAAAACTTGATTATATCTCCAACAACTACCTCTTTCGATAAAATCTTTTGCCACTCTCCGTCACGAAGGACTATCACTTGCGGCGCAGATAATTCCTTAAGAGCATTTAATGATTTTTCTGCTTTTCTTTCTTGAAAAAAACCTAGAAAACCATTAACAAATACAATAGCAATAATTACAATTGCATCCATGTATTCCCCTAAAAGGCCCGATATTAATGTAGCTGCTAATAGCACCAATACCATAAAGTCTTTAAATTGACTGATAAAAAGCATGAATGCCGATTGTTTTTCTCCTTCTTGCAGTTCATTCCAGCCAAATTGCTTTCTTTTCTTTTCTACATCACTTGCAGACAGCCCTTGTTCAATATTTGTATTCAATACCTTTTCCACATCTTTTTCTTTCATTTCATGGAACATCATTCACAATACACTCTCCCCTTACCGAAACCATAGTTGTCCTACTATTAGCAAGATATTCAGACTCGTCCCAAAAAATGATATAATTATTAGAAAAGCGGAGGCGACTGTTCAGACCCGACAAGCAAATGTTCTCCAACCATTGAAGTCTGCCCTTTGACTTCAATGGTTGGAGAACATTTGACCTCGAGGGGCTAGGAGCCGCAGCTGGACATTATGAAACGAAATTTTTCAAGTGAGGTATGTTAATTATGTCTTTTGACGGTTTATTTACAAGGGCAATGACGAAAGAACTTGCCGATACAATAAAAGGCGGAAGGATAAATAAAATTCATCAGCCTTATAAAAATGAGATCATTATTGTTACACGTGCAAATGGTGAAAATCATAAACTACTTATTTCTGCTCACCCTAGTTATGCAAGGATCCAGCTGACGAATGAACAACATGAAAATCCTCCAGAACCATCTATGTTTTGTATGTTGTTAAGGAAACATCTTGAAGGATATTTTATTGAAGATATATATCAAGCGGACCTGGATCGCGTCATTGTTTTCGAAATAAAAGGTCGAAATGAAATTGGTGATATTTCTTATAAACAGCTATATGTAGAAATTATGGGGCGCCATAGTAATATTATATTAGTCGATAAAGAAAAAAATATGATACTAGACAGTATAAAACATGTCCCTTCTGCTATTAATAGTTATCGTACAATCCTGCCTGGACATCAATATATCTTCCCTCCAAAACAAGATAAATTGAATCCCTTACAATTATCTGAAGAAGATATTTTAAGGAAACTTGATTTTAACAGTGGAAAAATTGACAAACAACTGGTAGAACATTTTGCAGGACTATCACCACTTTTTGCAAAGGAAATTGTTCACCTGTCTGGCTTAGCGAATAAAATCACTTTGCCTGAAGCATTTATAAGTGTAGTGAATGAAATAATTAAGCATAACTATTCTCCTTCAATTATTCAAGCAAATGGTAAAGAAGTATTTTATATACTTCCAATTACTTATTTACAAGGTGAAGAAAAATCATTTTCTACATTAAGTGAGATGCTTGATCGTTTTTATTTCGGAAAAGCAGAAAGAGATCGTGTTAAGCAACAGGGGCATGATTTAGAAAGATTTATTAAAAATGAAAAAGAAAAAAATGAGGTTAAAATTGAAAAATTAAAAGCAACCTTAGCTGAGGCTCAAAATGCAGATCGCTTTCAACTATTTGGAGAACTATTAACTGCAAATCTCCATCTAGTTAAAAAAGGTATGGATGAAATAAAAGTAATCAATTATTATGATGAAAATGCGGGTGAGATCACCATTCCTCTAGATCCTAGAAAAACACCTTCGGGGAATGCTCAAGGGTATTTTTCAAAATATCAGAAGGCAAAAACGGCTATTATTGTCGTGCAAGAACAAATTGAAAAGGCAGCTTTAGAAGTTCAATATTTTGAAAATCTGCTACAGCAATTGGAATCCGCATCTCCGAAAGACATTGAAGAAATTCGTATTGAATTAGCTGAAGAAGGCTATATACGAATGAAACAAAAGCGAGGCTCTAAGACTAAGATACAAAAAATTACGCTAGAGACGTACACTTCCTCTGATGGGACTGATATTTTAGTAGGAAAAAACAATAAACAAAATGATTATTTAACGAATAAAGTAGCTGCAAGGGATGAAATTTGGTTACATACAAAGGATATCCCAGGTTCCCATGTCGTCATTCGCAGCAAAAACCCTAGTGAAACAACCATTTTAGAAGCAGCCAATCTTGCTGCCTATTATAGTAAAGCAAAAGAATCCTCTTCAGTTCCAGTAGATTATACAAAAGTAAGATATGTAAAAAAACCTAATGGAGCCAAGCCTGGATTCGTCATCTATGAACAGCAGCAAACCATTTTTGTTACACCGAATGCCGACAAAGTATTAGAAATGAAGCAATAATAAAAAGGGACTATCCGCTATATTTGGATAGTCCCTCATTCATTTACTTATTCCATTCAGTTGGGTTTTCACGCCATTCTCTTAAAGTCGCAAGATCTATTTCTTCAATAACTTTATTTTTGAGAGCGGACTCTATTAGTGTTGAATATGTAGCTAAAGAAAATGAAGAAATTCCATGACTTTTTAGTTGTTTTTTTCCATCTTCAAGTTCATACGTAAAGATAGAAACGACACCTAATACTTCACAGCCAGCTTGTCTTAAAGCTTCAACAGCAGTAATGACACTTCCACCTGTTGAAATTAAGTCTTCAACAACAACTACTTTTTTGCCACTAGATACTTTACCTTCAATTTGATTCCCTTTTCCATGCCCTTTTGCTTTTGAACGTACATAACACATTGGGAGGTCCATCAAATCACTTACCCATGCCGCATGAGGAATTCCAGCAGTTGCAGTACCTGCAATAATTTCGACATCTTTAAAATGTTCTTTAATTAAACCTACTAATCCTTTTGCAATGTCTTTTCTTATTTCTGGGTAAGAAAGTGTTAAACGATTATCACAATAGATTGGGGAATGGATGCCAGATGTCCATGTAAATGGTTCATTTGGTTTCAAATGAACAGCACCGATGGATAAAAGTTGTTCTGCAATCGTATTTGAATTTGTCATTTAATTTTCCTCCCATAATTGTTTAATCTGTAAGTAGGTCTGTAAAGGTGTCTCTGATTTTGTAATCGATCTTCCTACAACAATAGCTGATGAACCAATATTTCGTGCTTTTTGTGGAGTTACCACACGAATTTGATCATTTGCTGCATCACCCTCTAAACGAATTCCGGGTGTAACACGTATAAATCGATTACTAGTGTTTTTACGGATTTGATCTGCCTCAAGTGCCGAACAAACCACACCATCTAGACCTGCTTGATAGGTAAGCTTGGCATAGTGAATGACAGACTCCATTAATGAATGATGAATTAATTGCTCTTTTTGCATTTGTTCTTCTGACGTACTTGTCAATTGTGTGACAGCAATTAATAATGGCCGTTCCTTTCCACTTTTTGTACCAGCTTCTAATCCCTCAAGTGCAGCCTCCATCATTTTTAAGCCGCCTGCAGCATGTACATTCACCATGTCCACTTCAAGGGCAGCCAGACCTTTCATCGCCTGCCCAACCGTATTTGGAATATCATGAAGTTTTAAATCAAGAAATATTTTATGTCCAAATGTTTTTAATTGATCAATTAAAGCTGGACCTGATTGATAAAATAATTCCATTCCAACCTTGACATAAAGTGATTCTGAATTAAATTGTTTTAAAAATTCCATAGTGGAGTCGTAATCTGGAAAATCTAATGCAATAATTGGTGTGTTAATCATAGTTGTTTCCAACTCCTTCCTATTATTTCCGAAATATGAGAAATCCCTAATTCATCTAGTTTATTTGGTAGTTCATCAATTAGTTTAGGACAAATAAAAGGATCAATAAAGTTCGCTGTTCCGACAGCAATTGCACTAGCGCCTGCATAGAAAAACTCAATAATGTCTTCTACAGATTGAATTCCACCCATTCCAATAATTGGAATGTTTACTTCCTGACTAACTTCATAAATCATTCGAATCGCAATAGGTTTGATCGCTGGGCCTGATAATCCACCTGTACGATTGGCTAAAATAGGCTTACCTGTACGAATATCAATATTCATCCCGACTAAAGTATTAATCATGGTTAATCCATCTGCACCAGCAGCTTCTACTGCTTTCGCCATATCTACTATATTAGAAACATTGGGTGATAACTTTACATAAACAGGTACTTCTGATACTTCCTTTACCTTCTTCGTTAATTCCTTCGCTATCTCAGGAATAGTTCCAAAAGCAATTCCTCCCGTTTTTACATTCGGACAGGAAATATTTAATTCAAGCGCATGAACATTTGGTGCCTTCGAAATGCTTTGCGCTACCGCAACATAATCTTCCGTTTGTGAACCCGCCACATTTGCAATGATAGGAAGATCAAATTGCTCTAACCAAGGCAATTCATTTTCTAATACTGATTGAAGTCCTGGATTTTGCAATCCAATCGCATTCAGCATTCCAGCAGGTGTTTCCGCTACACGTGGGGTTGGATTTCCATATCTTGCTTCAAATGTTGTTGCTTTTATCATAATAGAACCAAGCAGACTTAAATCATAAAACTGACTGTATTCTTTCCCGAACCCAAAACAGCCTGAAGCAGGAATTACTGGATTTTTCAACGAAAGTCCTGGCAGCTCAACATTTATCCGGTTCATAAGATCACCTCTCCCATTCTAAAAACAGGTCCATCACTACAAACCTTTCGATATTTCGTTCCAGATGGGTCATCGGAAAGCTGACAGACACATGCTAAACAGGCACCTATCCCACATCCCATCCTTTTTTCTAATGAAATATATCCCTCAATTGATGAATAGTTATTTTCCAATGCTTTTAACATAGGCATTGGTCCACATGCAAAAAGGCAATCAAATGCAAGATTCTCCTGATCCATAACATCCGTAACAAACCCTTTCGTTCCTAAAGAGCCATCAACAGTTGCGATATAGGTTTTTCCTAGACTTTTGAACTGCTCAACATAAAACACTTTACTCTCCGTCTCATGTCCTAAAATATGAATAACTTCTACACCTTGACGAACAAGTCGTTTGGATAATTCATAGAGAGGAGGAACTCCAATTCCTCCACCTACTAAGACAGCTTTCTCACCTTTTTTTCTTTCAACTGGAAAACCATTTCCTAATGGTCCTAGAACATCTATTGTTTCACCTTGTTTTTTATGGGAAAGCAATTTTGTCCCTTTTCCCTCTGCACGGTAAATCATTGTAAATTGCCTGTTTTCTTTATCAATCTCTGCGATGCTGATCGGTCTGCGCAATAAAGGTTCAGCAGCATCAGCTACACGAAGATGGACAAATTGTCCTGGCTGATTCATTTCATTGACTAATGAACCTTCTAATGTGAGTTCATAAATATTTTCAGCGATTAACTGGTGTGAAATAACTTTCATCTTTTCTTGTTTGATCATAATTGGACCGCTTCTTTCTTTTGTTCAGTTGCTGGCATTGCTTCAGAAGAAAATGTCATAGATTCTAAGACATCAAGAATAGCTGCAGCTGTATCCAGAGATGTTAAGCAAGGGATATTATTTTCGACAGCTTCACGACGAATACGGAACCCATCTCTTTCCGGCTGCTTCCCTTTTGTTAAAGTGTTAATAACCATTTGTACATTTCCATTTCGAATGACATCTAATAGGGTAACCCCTTCAGAACCAATTTTGTCAACGATCTCAACATGTAGACCATTTATTTTTAATTGATCAGCTGTACCGCTAGTCGCCATTAATCTAAATCCTATCGCTTCAAATCGTTTCGCAAGTTGAATAGATTCCTGCTTATCTTTATCAGATACAGTAAATAATACAGTACCATAGTTTTGTATCTTCATTCCTGATGCAACTAAACCTTTATAAAGGGCTTTTTCCAGTGTCAAATCTTTACCCATTACTTCACCTGTTGATTTCATTTCAGGTCCTAATGTAATATCGACGCCTCTAAGCTTTGCAAATGAGAATACAGGTACCTTTACATATACTCCGCGCTTCTCATCCACAAGTCCCGTACCATACCCTAATTCATTTAATGTATGTCCTATAATAACCTTAGTTGCTAAATTAGCCATCGGCACATTGGTGATTTTGCTCAGAAATGGAACTGTTCGACTGGAACGCGGATTCACTTCTATTACATAAAGTTCATCATTAGAAATGACATATTGAATATTTAACAATCCAATGATATTTAATCCTTTAGCTAATTTTGTTGTGTAATCTACAATCTTTGCTTTCATTGCTTCAGATATATTTTGTGGAGGATAGAGGGCGATTGAATCTCCAGAATGGACACCAGCACGTTCAATATGCTCCATAATACCTGGTATAAGAATTTGTTCGCCGTCACAAATCGCATCTACTTCAATTTCTTTTCCAACTAAATAGCGGTCAACTAGTACTGGATGCTCTGGATTTACCTGAACCGCTGTTTTCATGTAATGATATAATTCTTGTTCATGATAAACAATTTCCATCGCACGCCCTCCAAGTACATATGAAGGTCGAACAAGAACTGGATAGCCAATTTCTCCGGCAATTTTAACTGCTTCTTCAACTGAAAAGGCAGTCTTTCCAAGAGGCTGACGAATATTTAATTCTTCTAACGCCTGTTCAAATTTATCGCGATTTTCTGCACGATCCAAGCTTTCTAATGATGTACCGAGAATTTTCACGCCTCTTTCAACCAATTGTGATGCTAAATTGATTGCTGTTTGTCCGCCAAACTGGACAACAACACCTTCAGGATTTTCTAAATCAATGATATGCATGACATCTTCAATCGTCAAAGGCTCAAAATACAATTTATCAGATATACTAAAATCGGTAGATACTGTTTCAGGATTGCTATTTATGATGATTGCTTCATACCCAGCTTCCTGTATCGCCCAAACAGAATGAACAGTGGCATAGTCGAACTCTACTCCTTGACCGATACGAATTGGGCCGGACCCAAGCACAATAACACTTTTCTTATTTGTGACAATTGATTCATTTTCCTCTTCATACGTTCCATAATAATATGGTGTTTCAGATTCAAATTCCGCGGCACATGTGTCAACCATTTTATATACAGGGATTAGTTGATGTTCTTTTCTCCAATCATACACTTTTTTCTCATCAGTATTCCAAAGCTTAGCAAGTTTATTATCTGAAAAACCAATTTCCTTCGCTTGCTGTGCTATTTCTTTATCAAATGGATGACCCAATAAGAAAGCTTCTAATTGAATAATTTTTTTGATTTTATGAAGATAGAAGAGATCAATTTTACTCCATTCATGAATAATTTCTATTGTTACCCCTCTTCGAATCGCTTCGCTTACATAAAAGATCCGTTCATCACCAGCTTTACGAATTCTTTTTTCAATTATGTCATCGCTGAATTCTTCTGCTTTATTCAATTCAAGGTGGTATACACTACTTTCCAATGAGCGTACGGCTTTTAATAATGATTCCTCAAATGTTCTGCCGATCGCCATTACTTCACCAGTTGCTTTCATTTGAGTACCTAAACGACGATTTGCCGATTCAAATTTATCAAATGGAAAACGTGGGATTTTTGTTACAACATAGTCCAACGCCGGTTCAAAGCATGCATAGGTTTTTCCTGTAACTGGATTCATCATTTCATCTAAAGTAAGTCCTACCGCAATTTTGGCAGCAAGCTTAGCAATCGGATATCCTGTTGCTTTTGAAGCTAATGCAGATGATCGGCTGACCCTCGGATTAACCTCAATGATATAGTAATTAAAGCTATATGGGTCGAGAGCTAGCTGAACATTACATCCACCTTCAATTCCTAATGCACGAATAATCTTTAAAGATACATTACGCAGCAAATGATATTCTCTGTCGCTTAATGTTTGACTTGGTGCTACGACGATCGAATCACCAGTATGAATACCTACTGGGTCAATATTCTCCATGTTGCAGACAACAATTGCATTATCATTAGCGTCGCGCATTACTTCATATTCTATTTCCTTATATCCGGCAATACTTTTCTCAAGTAAACATTGGTGAACAGGACTGTTCTTCAATCCAGATGTTACAATTTCAGTTAATTCCTCAAGATTTTCACAGATTCCGCCGCCAGTACCTCCTAAAGTATAGGCAGGTCGCACAATGACTGGGTAGCCAATTTTATTAACGAACTCTATTGCTTCATCAAGGGAATGAATAATTTCACTTTCTGGTACAGGTTCATTTAATTTCTGCATTAAACTCCGAAACTCATCACGATCCTCTGCTTGTTTTATCGCAGAAAGCTTCGTTCCTAAAACTTCGACATTACATTCTTCCAAAATTCCAGCATTTGATAGTTCCATTGCCATATTTAGACCTGTTTGCCCACCTAATGTTGGCAAAATCGCATCAGGTCTTTCCTTGCGAATGATTCTGCTAACAAATTCTAATGTGATTGGCTCGATATAAACAACATCTGCAATTTCTGTATCTGTCATAATTGTTGCAGGATTGGAATTTACGAGAATAACTCGATACCCTTCTTCTTTCAATGCCAGACATGCTTGAGTACCCGCATAATCGAATTCCGCTGCTTGACCGATGATTATCGGTCCTGAACCGATGACAAGAATACTTTTAATATCTTTTCGTTTAGCCATTTTGTTTCACCAATCCTTTCCATTGTTCAATACTTGTTAAAAATTGATCAAATAAGAAATTTGTATCTTCAGGACCAGGTGATGCTTCAGGATGATATTGGACTGTAAATGCCGGATGGATTATGTGTGCAAGACCTTCAATCGTTCCATCATTTACATTTCTTTGTGTCACTCGAATCATATTCGTATCGATTGATTCTTCTTCAACTGCATAGCCATGGTTTTGGGATGTAAAGAACACTTTTCCTGTCCGTAAATCCTTTACCGGATGATTAGATCCACGGTGACCGAATTTTAATTTATATGTGTCAGCCCCGCTAGCTAATGCAAATAATTGATGCCCTAAACAGATTCCGAATAATGGTATTTCACCTAATATTTCTCGAATCATTTGAATGGCATCTGGGACATCTTTTGGATCTCCAGGTCCATTAGAAAGCATAATACCATCTGGTTTTAAAGCGAGAATGTCAGATGCTTTCGTATTATATGGGACAACCGTTACATCGCAGCCCCTTTTATTTAACTCTCTTAATATTCCGTGCTTTGAACCGAAATCTACTAATACAACATGATGTCCTCGCCCTGGGCTTGGGTAAGGCTTTTGTGTAGATACTTGTTCTACTTGATTTGTTGGCATAGTTTCTGATTTTAATCGTTTAATTATTTCTTCTGGATTTACAGAGCCGTTACATATAGCGCCTTTTAAAGTTCCAAAGCGGCGAATGATCCTCGTTAATTTTCGCGTATCTAATCCTGAAATTCCAGGAATATTTTTCAATTTCAAAAATTCATCTAACGTCATTTCATTTCGCCAGTTTGACGGGAAATCCGCTGCTTCTTTCACAATCAATCCTTTAATTGCAGGTTGAATAGATTCAAAATCATCGCGATTAATCCCATAATTTCCGATGAGTGGATATGTAAGAGTGACAATCTGACCACAGAAAGATGGATCAGTAATTGTTTCTTGATAGCCTGTCATCCCGGTTGTGAAAACAACCTCGCCGATTGTTTCAATCTCACTCCCAAATGCTTTACCAGTCATGATTGTTCCATCTTCTAAAATCAATTGTCTTATCATTGAATTGCCCCTCCATTCATCCATTTCCATTCTCCACCAACCATAGTTGCTACTGGCCAGCCTTGACATTGCCAATTCGTAAATGGTGTATTTCTCCCTTTTGATTTAAATTGTTCAGGATTAATTTTTTCTGTCATTTGTAAATCAATTACGGTAATATCTGCAGTACTTCCTACTTCTAATTTCCCAAGAGAAAGACCAAATGCGTTTGCAGGAGCTATTGTTAACCAATCAACTAATTGTTTTAGTGTAAAAATTCCTTTCTCTACACAATGTGTATAAAGCAGTGGGAAGGCTGTTTCAAGGCCAACAATTCCAAATGGTGCAGCACCCATCCCTTTTGCTTTTTCTTCACTCGTATGCGGAGCATGGTCAGTTGCTATAAAATCAATGGTGCCATCTAATAACCCTTCTATTAATGCATCACGATCTTCTTTTCCACGTAATGGTGGATTCATTTTATAATTTGTATCCAAGCTTGGAATGTCCTCTTCACATAATAATAAGTGATGCGGAGTAACCTCAGCCGTCACTTTAATTCCAGCTTTTTTTGCATCCCTTACCACACGAACAGATTCTTTTGTACTAATGTGACAAACATGATAATGACAGCCTGCAGCCTCTGCGAGTAAAACATCTCTGGCAATATGAACAGATTCACAGATTGATGGAATTCCTGAAATTCCATGTTTTTTTGAGAACTCACCTTCATGTACAGCCCCACCATAGATTAGTGAATTATCTTCACAGTGTGCAACAACTGCCATATTCAGCTCTGCTGCCCGCTTCATTGCTTCATACATCATTCCAGCTGTTTGTACTCCTACTCCATCATCTGTGAAGGCAAAAGCACCTGCATCTTTTAAGCCAGCAAAATTCGTTAATTCATTTCCAGCTTGATTTATTGTAATTGCTGCATATGGCAAAACTCTTACATATGCAGTTTCCTTTATTCGGTTCATTAGCCATTGCATTTGCTCTGGTGTATCCGGCACCGGCTTCGTATTAGGCATGCATGCAACTGTTGTAAATCCACCCTTAGCTGCAGCTAAAGTTCCTGTTTCAATCGTTTCTTTATGTTCTCCTCCAGGTTCCCTTAAATGAATATGTAAATCGAGAAAGCCAGGTGTAATTAAATGCCCTCTTACATCAAGTTCTTTTTCTCCAGTATTTTGTATATTCACGCCAATTTCATGGATAACTCCATCTTGAATTCTTATATCTGCTTTTATCAAATTTCCATCTTTATCTAAAATTTTTCCGTTTTTAATAATGTAGTTCATGTAAACAGCCCCTTAATGTATTTTCTATCGCTCTTTTGAGAACAGCCATTCGAATATATACACCATTCTCCATTTGCTTAAAAATTCTAGATTTTTCACTTTCAACTAATGAATCTGCTATTTCAACACCACGATTAATTGGAGCAGGATGCATAATAATACTCCCTTTTTTCATCCTTTTTTCACGTTCAATAGTTAAACCAAATTGAGCATGATATTGCTCCGCTGTAAATAGCATATCCCCTTGATGTCGTTCATGCTGTATTCTTAAAAGCATCACAACATCCGATTGTTCAATTGCTTGGTCAATTGGTACATATTTTCCTAAAGAAAATGATTCATCAAACCATTCAGGCGGTCCTGAAAATACTACATTTGCTCCGAGCATTTTTAATGCCTCCATATTTGACCGAGCAACACGACTATGAGATACATCACCGATAATAGCAATATTTAATTCTTCGAAACTTCCAAATTCCTGTTTGATAGTAAATAAATCTAATAGTGATTGAGTAGGATGTTGACCACAGCCATCTCCGCCATTAATGATCGGGATCTTAATATTTGGAATTAACTCTTCATAGAAATGATTAAGTTCATGACGTATGACGGCTATATTTACTCCAATAGACTCTAACGTTTTAACAGTGTCATAAAGAGATTCACCTTTCTGCCAACTTGAAGTACTTACTTCAAAAGGTATAACCTCGAATCCTAACTTTCTCTCAGCTATTTCAAAGCTGCATTTTGTTCTTGTACTCGGCTCAAAGAAAAGATTGGTAGCATATATTTTCTGAGGTGATGTCCAAATGCTTCCTCGCGAAAATTGTTCAGCGTCCTGTAAAATCTCCATTATTTCGTTTTTCTTAAGATCTGACATTGTTAGTAAATGGCTCATTTTCTTCATCCTCCCCGAAAAAAAACACCCTACTTCGATGTAGGGTGTTTAAATAAATGTGAGTTTTAATCCACATTACACTAACACCCTTGTAAGTCTCTCTGGACTTCTATTAAAAGGTGATATTCATTTTATTCTTTTTCGACCTCTCCAAAAAGATCGAGTTCAGAATCGTCTTTTGGACGACCTGGTAATACCAGATTTAAGATGACACCAATAATTGCTGCTAAAGCCATACCTGAAAGTTCAAATTCAGGTGTAAATTTTATAAATGCTCCCCCTATTCCAATAACCAAAATAACTGAGGAGATTAGTAGATTACGATTGTCACCAAAATCAACTTTATGCTCAACAAGCATTCTTAATCCGCTTGATGCAATAATACCGAATAAGATGATTGACACTCCACCCATTACTGCTTGAGGGATTGAGTTAAGAAATGCACTGACCTTTCCAATGAAGCTGAAGCAGAGTGCAAACACACCAGCTCCACCAATGACATACACACTATAGGCACGTGTAATGGCTAATACTCCAATATTCTCTCCATACGTTGTAGTAGGAGGTCCTCCTATCAAGGAAGCAATAATGATCGATACTCCATCGCCTAGAATTGAACGGTCTAAGCCTGGATCAGCAACTAAATCTCGATTAACAACCTTACTTAAAACCAGCTGATGCCCAATATGTTCTGCTAAGGTAACAATTGCTACTGGTACGATTAAAAGTACGATAGACCATGAAAAAGATGGATCGTAGCTTACAAAAGGCAATGTTAAATTAGGAATTTCAAACCATTTAGCTTCCATTACTATTGAGAAATTAACGATACCAGCTAAAGCAGCAATAATATATCCTCCGACTATCCCAAATAATATAGGTATAAGCTTTAAAAAGCCTTTGAAATAGGTGGAAGCGATGATTGTAATTGCAACGGTGCTAAGCGCTACTAAAATATGCTTAGTACTATAAATTAATTCTTGAGCTGGAGCTCCGAAGTTTTTATACATCGACATTCCAACAGCTGTTCCTGCAAGACCCAGTCCAATGACCATGATAATAGGACCTGCTACTACTGGCGGCAATAATCTCATTAACCATCTATAACCAAACTTATTAATAGACAATGCCACAATTCCATAGACAATCCCCGATATAAACGTAGCTAACATCATTGCACCAGGACCGCCAGCTACTTTTGCAATACCTAATGGTACTATAAATGCAAAGGATGACCCTAAATAAGCTGGTACTCTACCTTTCGTAATAAGTAGATAGGCTAATGTGCCTAAACCGCTCGATGCAAGTGCAACTGCAGGACTTAAGCCCACCAGCACCGGAACTAATACAGTCGATCCAAACATAGCAAATAGATGTTGGATACTTAAGGTAATCCATTGTGAAAAATTCGGTTTTTCATGAATGTCTAGTACTAAATTTTGATTTTTCCCCATTTTCGCTACCTCCACTTACTAATTTTCCCAAACAAAAAACCCTCTTCATAGCCTAAAGCCAGAATGAGGGCACAAAAATGGAGAGGTAACATTATCATTTCAACTACCTATTCCACCTTTGTCAGCCTCTCTGGACTGCTTTTAAAAGGTACTATCTATTTTTCATTAATACTAACTTGATCTAATCCATCTACTTCATTCAATGCAACAACAATTTTCTCAGCATTTGAAGTAGGAATATTCTTACCGATAAAATCAGCTCGAATCGGAAGTTCACGATGACCTCTATCTACTAGAACGGCAAGCTGAATTTGAGAAGGTCTACCTAAATCAATTAGTGCATCCAAAGCAGCTCTTACTGTTCGTCCTGTATACAGAACATCATCAATTAAAATTACTTTACGGTTCGCAATGTCAGTTTGGATATTTGAACCTTTTACTTCTGGTTCATCATTATTGGTCTTTTTTGAAAGATCATCCCGATACAAGGTGATATCAATTTCCCCTACAGCTATTGATTTTCCTTCTATTTTTTCAATTTTTTCAGCTAATCGTTTAGCAAGATGTATTCCTCTAGTCTTAATACCTACTAATACACAATTTTCAATTCCTTTATTTCTCTCGATAATCTCATGAGCAATACGTGTTAATGCTCTACGAATTGCATCCTGATCAAGTACAATTGCTTTTTGAGACATTTACCATCCCACCTCAATTTAAATTAAAAACCCTCTCACCTAGCAGGCAAGAGGGTATACGAAACGTTACCAAATAAATTATTTTTCGATACCTTCTCAGCCTCACTGGACTGTATTAAAGGTCTATTTAATTACTAATAGTTTAGTACTATAATTTATTTTTGTCAACCTTTCTTTTTTAGCTCATCAAGAAGCTTTATAAACTCGTCTGTCAGTGGTGCTTCAAATTCTAAATATTTTTCTGTTCGAGGATGAACAAAGCCCAAAATACCTGCATGTAAGGCTTGTCCATCAATTGATAATGTTTTTTTAGGTCCATATTTAGGATCTCCTACAAGGGGAAAACCTATATATTTCATATGTACACGGATTTGATGTGTTCGTCCTGTTTCAAGCTCACATTCTACAAATGTAAATTGATTAAATCGGTCAAGTACGCGAAAATGAGTAACAGCATGCTTTCCACTATCTACAACTGTCATTCTTTGACGATCATTCGGATCACGTCCAATTGGAGCGTCAATAGTTCCATGATCATGCGGAATGTTCCCATGGACAATGGCAAAGTATTTTCTAGTCACTGATTTTTCAACAAGTTGATTTACTAGGCGCTCATGTGCAAAATCATTTTTAGCTACCATCAATAAACCAGAAGTATCTTTATCTATACGATGGACAATCCCCGGTCTTAACACTCCATTTATACCTGATAAATCTTTACAATGTGCCATTAATCCATTTACTAAAGTTCCTGAAGTATGACCTGGTGCAGGGTGAACTACCATGCCTTTAGGTTTATTTACTACTAAGACGTCTCCATCCTCATAGTAAATATCAAGATTCATTTCCTCTGCCTCAACATCCAAGTTTTCAGGCTCAGGTATCTCAATTATTATTTTATCGCCAATGTTACATTTGTAATTAGCTTTCACTTGTTTACCGTTCACTTGAACATGGCCTTCTTTGATCCATAATTGTACTTGTGAACGGGACCATTCGTTATTTCGTGCGGAAATAATTTTATCTATTCGTTCATTATTTTCACTATCAAGAATGGTGTGTTCCATTATTTCCATATGTTTTCTCCTTTAACTTACGCTCTTCTCTTAACATTTGAATGAGTAGAAGTATAACACCAATAGTTAAACTGGCATCAGCAATATTAAAAATCGGAAAATTAATAATCTCTGCATAGAGGAAATCGACTACTTCTTTTCGAACAAGTCTATCTATAAAGTTTCCGATTGCGCCACCTAACATAAAGGCAAGACTGATTCCTAATAACGGTTTTCCTTTTGCGTGCTTTTGAATATAATAAATAATTCCACCTACTACTATTAGTGTAATTAAATAAAATAACCACATTTGTCCTTGTAATATTCCCCAAGCAGCGCCCTGATTTCGATGAGAGGTAATGGAAAAGACATTTTTAATTATTGGTATACTTTCCCCTATCTCCATGTTTTTATCAACAAGAATTTTTGTCAATTGGTCTAATGCCATTACAAATAATGCTAGTATGTAATAAATCACAAAGGAAACCCCCGTATCCGCTTTTTTCATATAAACCATCATTATTCACTTTCTTCCTTTGAATTGTAGCATAACAGGGGGCTTTAGAAAAGATTTAGTAGTTAGTAATGAGTTAGAATTTTAACTATAAGGGATTGTTATTTTGCCAAACGCCCATAATTGATTCCATTCATCTGATGTTTTCAAGGTAGGAATCGTTTCTAGCCACTCCTTTGGAATAGCCTCACCAGTACGCTCACATTTTCCATAATCCCCATCATTCCATTTAGAAAGAGCAGTATGAATATCCTTTAATTCTTCATTAATTAAATCTTTAATTAATTCATCATTTGTCACATATGAATGTAAATCTGCTTTTATCACATGAAGTAAATCATAGAGCTGTTGATGTTCATTATTTAGCGACATGGATATTCCCTCCTATAGTGAGTTACCGATAGTTTACCCGACTTTACACAATGTTTGTGGAGTAACTCTTTCATATAGTTACATAAAATAGAAAACCCTCGAAGATTTACCTTCAAGGGTTTTCAAAATAAGCTTTATACATTTTTATATGATTTTTCAACTACTGATGCACATCGAGAACAAAGTGTTGGATGCTCTTTCACAGTACCAACTTCAGTTGTAACTACCCAGCATCGTTCACATGTTTCCCCTTCTGCTTTTTCAACTAAAATAGCCGCATATTCTAACTTTAAAGCATTTTCTGGTGCATCTTCAATTGATCCAGCAATTTGGAATCCTGAAACAATAAATAATTGCTTCATGTTCTCCGAAATGGAATCTAATAATTTTTTCGTTTTATCATTTACATATAAAGTAATTTTCGCTGTTAATGATTTTCCAATTATTTTTTCATTTCGAGCTTCTTCTAATGCTTTTAAAACATCATCCCGGAGCTTTAAAAATTCTCCCCATTTATCCTCAAGTTCTTTAGCATTAGATAAGTCTACATATTCCGGCATATCTGTTAATTGAACACTTACTTCCTGAACTTCAGGAATATAAGCCCATACCTCATCTGCTGTATGAGGCAAAATTGGTGATAACAGCTTTGTCAGTGAAATAAGACAATCATATAATACTGATTGCATTGCTCGACGCTCATAATTATCTTTCGCCTCAATATATAAAACATCTTTTGCAAAATCTAAATAGAATGAGCTTAAGTCAAGTGTACAGAAATTATTCACTGCATGATAGATACTTGAAAATTCATATCCTTCATATGCATCACGAACATGTTTAATTAACTGATTTAATTTTACTAACATATATTGATCAACTTCACGTAGATCATTATAGGCAATTTTATCTGCAGCAGGATTAAAATCAGATAAATTACCTAACAAGAAGCGGAAAGTATTTCGGATTTTTCGATATACTTCTGATACTTGCTTCAAGATAGGATCTGATACACGAACATCCGCTTGATAATCAACTGATGCAACCCATAATCGAACAATATCAGCACCTAGCTGATTAATTACTTTACTCGGTACAATCACATTTCCTAGTGATTTACTCATCTTTCTACCTTCACCATCAAGTGCAAAGCCGTGGCTTAATACACCTTTATAAGGAGCTTTTCCAGTAACAGCAACAGCTGTAGTTAAAGAAGAGTTAAACCAGCCGCGATATTGATCTGATCCTTCTAAGTAAAGATCTGCAGGACGCTGTAAGTCTTCACGCTCAAATAAAACAGCTTGATGTGATGAACCAGAATCAAACCAAACATCCATTATATCTGTTTCTTTTGAAAACTTACCGTTCGGACTACTTGGATGTGTAAAGCCTTCAGGTAAAAGATCTTTTGCTTCACGTTCAAACCAGACATTAGAACCATGAGTACGGAAAAGATCAGACACATGCTGAATGGTTTCATCAGTAATAATCGGCTCACCATTTTCACCATAAAATACTGGAATTGGTACACCCCAAGCACGTTGTCTAGAAATACACCAGTCACCTCGGTCACGTACCATATTAAATAGTCGTGTTTCACCCCAAGTTGGCACCCAATTAACATCTTGAATAGCTTGTAAAAGTTCTGGACGGAATTTATCAATAGATGCAAACCATTGAGCTGTTGCTCGGAAAATGACAGGTTTTTTTGTACGCCAATCATGAGGATATGAGTGCGTAATAAAGTTTAACTTTAACAAAGCACCAACTTCCTCTAATTTTTCCGTAATCGGTTTATTTGCATTATCATAAAACAAACCTTCAAATCCTGGTGCATCCGAAGTCATAACCCCTTTATCATCAACAGGGGATAATACATCTAAATCGTATTTCTTCCCGACAAGGAAATCGTCTTCCCCATGTCCAGGTGCTGTATGAACACAACCAGTACCTGAATCAGTCGTTACATGTTCTCCTAACATGACCAATGAATCACGATCATATAATGGATGTTTAGCTAAAATATATTCTAAATCTTTTCCAAGGATCGTTTTTACGACTTTTGGGGATTCCCATTCCAATACGGTTGTCACTTCTTCAAGAAGTGCTTCAGCAATGACATACTTTTCATTTTCTACTTCAACAACCACATATTTTAATTCTGGATGGACAGAAATTCCTAAATTTGCTGGAATTGTCCATGGTGTTGTGGTCCAAATAATAATTTTTGCACCATTCTCTAATACATCTTTACCATCTTTTACTTCAAATGCCACATAAATAGAGGCAGATCGTTTGTCTTTGTATTCAATCTCAGCCTCAGCAAGCGCTGATTCACTCGAAGGAGACCAATAAACAGGCTTAAGTCCTTTATAGATATAGCCTTTCTTAGCCATCTCACCAAAAACTTTAATTTGTTGTGCCTCATATTCAGGTTTTAATGTTAAATAAGGATTTTCCCAATCACCACGTACACCTAGACGTTTGAATGATGTGCGTTGATTATCAACTTGCTCATAAGCATATTCCGCACATAATTTGCGGAATTCTGCAACTGTCATTTCTTTTCTTTTTACACCTTTATTTGTTAAAGCTTGTTCAATCGGTAATCCGTGTGTATCCCACCCAGGTACATAAGGAGCACAGTAGCCTGACATCGATTTATATCGAACGATAAAATCCTTTAGTGTTTTGTTTAATGCATGCCCCATATGAAGATCGCCATTAGCATATGGAGGTCCATCATGAAGTACGAATAATGGTCTGTCTTTCGTTTTTTCTTGAACCATTTTATAAATATTCATTTCTTCCCATTTTGCTTGAATTTCAGGCTCTCTTTTTGGGAGATTTCCTCTCATTGGGAATTCTGTTTGCGGCATTAATAATGTATCTTTATAATCCATTGTTTTATTTACCTCCTAATTAAAAAACAAAATATATTTTACTTTCAATTTATACAAGGATGGTGTCTTTCACTTTATTGACATAGAAGTTACTTTTCAAACAAAAAAACCTTCTCATCCCTATAAAAGGGACGAGAAGGTTTTCCCGCGGTACCACCCTAGTAAACAATCTTCAGGAAGAAGATGTTCTCTCTAACATTCGTATCGAGAATGAAACGCTTTTTTCTACTAACCAAATGTCAAATACATACAAATAAGTAATTTCAACATTTGGAGTTCAAATCCAGAACTCTAGGGTGATTTTCCAACCATTCTCTTATACCAAGCTTTCACTATCCTTGGCTCGCTTTATATAATAAGATATTGAACAATTGTACTGTCCCTGTCATCGTTTATTACATATTATTTTATAATAGATTATATGTGAAATAATTTCAGTTCGTCAAGATTATTTAAGCTCTTCTTGAAGATTTAATTCTGTAGCGTCAATATCGAATTCCATTAATTTATCCCAATCGTCATTTCGAAGCAAATCTAATTGAGCTTCAATTAGCATTTTAAATCTTGTACGGAATACTTTCGATTGTTTCTTCAGTTCTTCAATTTCCAGGGCAACTTTTCTCGCTTTTGACAAAGCTTCATTAACAATTCGATCAGCGTTTTTTTCCGCTTCTCTAATAATGAGCTTTGCTTCTTTTTGGGAATTTCCTCGGACTTCCTCTGCAGCTTCCTGTGCCACAACAATCGACTTTTGCAATGTTTCCTCAATATTTGTAAAATGACCAAGTCTTTCATTAAGTGATGTTAATTGTTCTTCTAAGTCCTTCTTTTCACGAATGATTAATTCGTAATCCTTTATGACTTGATCAAGGAATTCATTCACCTCATCCTCGACATACCCGCGAAAGCCTTTACTGAATTCTTTATTATGTATATCTAATGGCGATAAAGGCATTCTGTCACCTCCACTAAGTAATATAATGATTTCCACAATAACACTCTGATTTTATTTTATACTTTTTTCGACAGTTTGTGGGGATTTTCCTGCAATTTTATCAAATTATTTCAATACTCCCGCATGGATTCTCCACTTTTCTTTCTTTGTTTTCCCATCAATCACCAATATTTTACTTCTACCGAAGCCTCTAGCAGAAATAACATCACCCTCTTCACAGGTAAATGCTGTCTGCTCGATAGTCCTCCAATTTACTTTAACAAGCCCATGCTGTATTAGTGTCTGTGCTTTTTGTCTTGAAATATGATAAACAGATGATAAGACAGCATCTAATCGTAAAGAGCTTACAGTTGTTTGAATTTCATGCCACATCTCACCAGAATGAATAACTTCATCTAAAGGCATTTCTATAAGCTGTACACTGGTTTTCCCGATTTGTCCGAGCTCCAATTTGATATATTCCTGTAATTCCTTTGCAATTATTAATTGGATTCTTTCTTGATGAATGAAAATATCACCAAATTTTTCTCTCTTAATTCCTAAAGACATAAGTGTACCAAGAACCTGGCGATGTGTAATCGTTACAAATTTATTTGGATACTTTAATTCAAAAAGAACAATTTGATAATCATCTTTTTCAGGAGAAAAATATTCAGGATACAGAAGAACTCTTTTCCTTTCACAATCGGCATGTCCACCAAACACACCCATCTTCACATTTTGTTCAGAACCGATAATGGATTGGACAATATGAATTTGTCTTGGATCTAAAAAATCCGTTAACTTAGGTGCATAGCTGTCCTCCACAAACTCTCTCCAGTTTATCACTTGATCAATAAATTCCTTTTCTTCTGGTCTAAAATGTTGATATATATTGTCCATAAAAACCCCATAGTACTTTTAATATTATGCTTTGTTAATGGTTATTGTTGATAAATAACCTGTATGGTATGCGTGAAGCGATTTCTTTACGAAGTAAAACTAGCTGAGCGCATGCCATACAGGGTTTTATTTGAAACAACAACATTGTTTAACAAAGCTTATATTTAAAATAGAAAAAGGTAGTTATAATCACTACCTAAATCGTCCATTTAAAAAGCTGAACTAATCCAGAACTAGCTAATCGTAAAACAAGAATCGCTACAATTGGTGAGATATCAATCATTCCAATTGGAGGAACAAAACGACGAAATTGTTCTAAATATGGTTCACAAATACGAGCAAACATTTGTCCTATTGATGATTGCTGTGCATTAAACCACGACATAAAAATATAAATAATAATGATGTATGAATAAATATTTATTGCATTTAATAAAATATTCACCACTATGCCCATTTTACTTAAGACCACCTCGAATCAAAATCATTTCTCTGAATTAAATCTGTAATATTACCTGAAACCTCAACATTATCTGGAGTGCATAAAAATATATCTGTACCAATTCGCTGAATATCTCCACCAATCGCATAAACAGTTCCGCTTAAAAAATCAATAATTCTTTTTGCTTGATCATGTTCAATCCGCTGTAGATTGACAACAACCGCACGGCGATTTTTCAGGTGATCGGCAATCTCCTGTGCTTCAGCATATACTCTCGGTTCGACTAATATTACTTTTGATGATTTTTGAACACTTTGCAAGCTAACGACATTTTGTTTATGATTCGTTGGTTTTTCATATTTTTCAGGTTCTGGCTCATTATCCATCTTTTCATCTTCGGTATATTCGTATTCATCATCTAATAAAAAAAATGATTTTAGTTTTGTTTTTATACCCATAATTCACACCTCCTATATTTTGTCCAGCTTAGTTAACCTACTAATGAGGTACCAATTCTGACAAATGTCGCTCCCTCTTCAATAGCAATCGTATAATCATTTGACATTCCCATTGATAATTCATGGCAGGGTGCATAGTCAAGTTGCAGTGCTTTAACAGTCATTTGTAATTCTTTTAACCCACGAAAGCTTTGACGAATGATTTCTTCATCTTCTGTCAAAGGAGCCATCGTCATTAATCCTATCACTTTTATATTTTTATAATCTTTTAAATTATGTATAAAATTTAACACATCTTCCGGATTAATACCATGTTTAGACTGTTCACCCGATACATTCACTTGGACAAAACAAAGAACAGGCTTGTCCGCTCTTTTATTTATTTCTTCTGCTAATGAGAGGCGATCAAGTGAGTGGATGTAAGTTACTTTATCGATAATGTTTTTTACTTTGCGCGTTTGCAGTGATCCAATGAAATGCCATATTGCTCGATTATTTAAGCTATTCCATTTTTCAATTAGACCCTCATCACGGTTTTCACCTAAATGAATAACCCCTGCCTCTAGTGCCTCTTCAGCACGTTCAGCAGTAACATATTTTGTAACAGCAATAATCTGGATATCACTCGGATTTCTATCAGATTTTTTACATGCTGCTTCAATATTTTCTTTTATGATTGAAAGGTTTTCAACAACTTTCATTTTCAATCTCCTTTCAAGCCTATAAAACTAAGCATTCTTCCAGTTTTACCGGAATCACGTCGATGTGAAAAAAATTCATTGTGATCACAACTGGTACAATATTTTGTAATAGATATGTTTTCAGGAGATATACCTGACTTAACAAGTACGGTGTAATTTAATTTTCTTAAATCCAATTGATATTGTCCAGCTGTAATTTCCTTGTAAGGTAAATTTGTAGTTGAATCAATCCATTTATTCACTTTACTGATTACATGATTATCTACAATATAACATTCTTTACATATCGAAGGACCGATAACAACATGTATTTCTGTTAATGGTATCTTTTCATCTTTCCACTTTTCAATCATTTCCTTGGCAATCCCATTCACCGTACCTTTCCATCCTGCATGGGCAATGCCAATCATGTTTAACTTAGGTGCAAAAAAATAAAGTGGAACACAATCAGCAAAACAAAGGGTCAATAGGATATTCTTTTTGTCTGTATATAAACCATCAGTATGAAGAAAGCTGCTTGAATAATTAAGGGAACCTTTCCCTCTGTGAATTTCATTGATTTTTTCTATTTGAATGCCGTGGGTTTGCTCTGCCCCCACCCAATTATCTATAGAAAAATTTAATTTGTCAGCGAGCTGTTGACGGTTATTTTGCACATCACTCAATTCATCACCAACATGAAATCCACAATTTAATGAATAATAATCATTTATGCTATTACCACCGTTTTTTGTTGTGAATCCGGCAACTATATTTGAATTTATATTATTCCACTTTTCAATGATAAAAAATTCTTCTTCTTTTTTTTGAAATGGCTCAATCATTGTTTTCTCCTATTTTTAACGTTAGAGTCTTTCTAACAGTTTATCATATATTTCCGTTATGTTCATTTTAATAAGGCTCTTTTCTAATACTTTGTTGCTATTTGTAACAAAGTAAAAATCGGCAGTAGGATTTTTACGGTTGTTTTTACACTTATGCATAAAGTATTAGATGAAGAAAAGAGCACGAAACCAATTTAATTAAGCATTGGAGCTTTTGGAAAAGCAACAACCTTTAAGAAAACAGCCTTTAATAATTAGATAATAAAAAATAAGCCTATCCGTAAGATACGGGTAAGCTGTAAATATTACTGCTTAGGTTCTTGTAATTGTTGTTGCATATAATTTTGATCACGGAATCGAACTAAAATTACATCTGCACCAATTTTAACAATGTTATTCCACGGAATAACAAATTCTTCCTCTTTTCCGAAAAATCCTAATATTTTCCCAGACCCGCCGACAATAATGCTTTCAATTTTCCCTGTATCTAAGTTGATTTCGATATCTCCTACGTTGCCTAGTTTTCGTCCATCTGAAATGCTTACAACATCCTTAACTTGGAATTCCGATATCCGAACCATTGCCATCCCTCTCTTTTTTAGATCAATTTAAACTAAGGCCAACCTATGATAATACATATATATGCATGATTAGTCCTTTTTAAGAATGGCTTTATTATTATTATTAATTGATATATATAAAAGAACCAAGTTGACCAATATACAAAGTGTCTAACACTACACTTCAATATAATAAGGTTTTTCATATCTACCTTAATACAAATTGAAGTTAAGTGATGTCGCACACATATCGGTCAACCTAGTTCTTTTACTGGATATTCTTATTCATTTGTTTTATTGCTGCTTTTTCTAATCGTGAAACTTGAGCCTGTGAGATTCCAATTTCTTCAGCAACTTCCATTTGTGTTTTCCCTTGAAAGAATCGCTTCCGAATGATTAATTTTTCCCGATCATTTAACCTGCGTAACCCTTCTTGCAATGCAATTTCTTCAACCCATTGGATGTCGCGATTTTTTTCATCCCCCAGTTGATCCATTACATAAATAGGATCTCCTCCGTCATTATAAATAGGCTCAAATAATGATACCGGATCTTGGATAGCATCTAAGGCAAATACAATTTCTTCATGTGGAACTTCCAATACCTTTGCAATTTCTTCTGCAGTTGGCTCCCGAGAAGTTTTGCTCATAAGTTTCTCTCGGACTTGGAGAGCTTTATAGGCGATATCTCGAAGTGATCTTGAGACACGGATTGGATTATTATCACGTAAATACCTGCGTATTTCTCCAATAATCATCGGTACCGCATAAGTAGAAAATCTTACATTTTGATTTAAATCAAAATTATCAATAGATTTCATAAGTCCAATACACCCGACCTGAAAGAGGTCGTCCACATATTCTCCACGGTTGTTAAAGCGCTGGATAACACTCAAAACCAGCCTTAAATTACCGTTCACAAGTTTTTCTCTTGCAAATAAATCACCTTCATGCATTTTTTTCAATAATTCCCGCATTTCTTCATTTTTAAGCACTGGAAGCTTAGATGTATCGACCCCGCAAATTTCTACTTTATTTCTCTTCAAGTTTTTCCCTCCTTACAGGAGCTGCTGTTCAAAAATAAGTATCTCCTTGGGTGGGAAAATTATGCATGTGATGAAATTTGAGTTAGAGGTAGAATTGGAAAAATAATTGATGTAAAAAGGTTTGTCTGAGAAAAAATTTTTTAATGCCTAATTAAACCATTTTATTAAATTCCTTTTTCAATCTTTTAATGATTCTTTTCTCTAATCTTGAGATATATGACTGAGAAATTCCAAGCATATCCGCTACATCCTTCTGAGTTTTCTCTTCCTCACCTAATAAACCAAAGCGAAGTTCCATTATTTGCTTTTCTCGTGGAGATAATTGGTGAAGTGCATTGAATAAAAGTTTCTTATCGACATTTGCTTCAAGATCCTTCGTAATAATGTCTTCTTCCGTACCTAGCACATCAGATAATAATAATTCATTACCATCCCAATCTATATTTAATGGTTCATCAAATGAAACTTCAGAGCGAATTTTATTATTTCTACGCAAATACATTAGTATTTCATTTTCGATGCATCGCGAAGCATATGTAGCTAACTTGATTTTTTTTTCTGGATTAAAAGTATTTACTGCTTTTATAAGACCTATCGTTCCAATACTAATTAAATCTTCGATATTGATTCCTGTATTTTCAAACTTGCGTGCAATATAAACAACTAATCTTAAATTTCTTTCAATTAAAAGCGAGCGTGCTGCCATATCTCCCTTAGGTAGTTTTTCTAATAAAACTTCTTCTTCTTCTTTTGTCAACGGAGGAGGCAGGGCTTCACTTCCACCAATATAATAGATCTCATCTGTTTTAATTTTTAATTTTATAAGTATTTTGTACCAGTAATAGGATAATTTAATACGAAAATTTTTCATTTCATATCCCCCTTCTAAATGAATGTAATTAGGAGTATAGATATAATACCTAATATATTTTGTGAATACCGCAAAATTTCAGTGAATTAGCAGTAGTAAAGTACTTACAATATTCATACTTTGAGTTAAGATGCTGATTTAATTGAAATTCCTGTTAACATTTTAGGATGTACAATACATTGAAATAAGTCATCACTTGATAAATTTTGAATGGTAAAAGAAATAAGAGCTCTTTTCACATGCCAGCTTTCATTCGCATTATGGATGATTAAAGTATCTGGTTTAAAGGCTAATAATAATTGGTTATTTTCCCCAACAACTTTAGCAGGAACGAATCGAATTCTGTCACTCCACTCTGTTGGCAACTGGGTTTTTCCTTGAAGAAAAGGATCGGAGTTTTCTGTTACTTCAATTATTTCTTTTGGAAACTGTTCAAGGTATGTCTTTATAGATACAATCATTACAGGTTGTTTAGATAACGGATCATAAAGTTGATTTCCACTATCAACAAGTCCTTTTAAATTCAAATCTAATCCACTTATTTCTACTTTTACATCAACTAGTTTATCAAATTGAATATTTGCCATCTCAAAAGCTTCAATTCTACGCTTCGAAAAATACCATGCTATTGGTATACCGAAAAGAATAAAAAGCCAGCTAATAGGATCACCAAATCCCCTAATATTCGCCAGTAATACAGATTGCTTTAATTGGAAATCAAAATGAATAAAATAATGAGTTCCTATTAAAATACCCCCGGTTAAAAACGTTACGAAATAGAAGGTTGCTAAGTTGATGAAAAAATATCTCATTCGCTTATACCCAAATACGGTATAAACCATTACGATTGAAAAAAATAATTTTACGAATGGGTTTCCAGAATATGTGGACAATGGGGTAAGACTCATGATAATGAGCATGGATCCTATTAATCCTCCAATAAAAACTTTCCATAAAGAAATGTGACGTTTTAAAATGATGGCTGTCATCCAAAGAAGCATTGTATCTACGAGTAAATTTAATAGCCATATAACGTCCATATAGACAACCAACAATATCCCCCCTACTCCTGGTTTTTCTTTGGATTATGCGAGGAAATATTTCTCCGCTTTGTTTGATGTGTAGATCCGGCTCCTCCGCTTTTTTATACTATATCGTACATACCTATTGGAAGTGTGTCATTTCTTGTATGTGAAATTATAGAAGTTTTCAATGTTTCTTTCGAATTTTGTCTAATTGAGAAGAGATAATATTAGTCATTTTAATCATGGACTAGTAGAGGAAATATAAAAAGTTTATTAAAATGGCATTGTTAAACAATGTTATTGTTTCTGAAAAAGTCCTGTAGGGTATGCGTGAAGCTAGTTATACTCCGTATAAAAATCGCTTCACGCATACCCTACACGCAATTTTATTAATAATGATCATTAACAAAGCTATTAAAATAAAAAACCGGATAAGTAATTTATCCGGTTAAAGTTAAATTTATTGATTTCTGCGGTTTCTATTTCTTAAAAAAGTTGGGATATCTAAAGCGTCTTCCGCATGGTGATTCGTTGTACGAACTGGCTCTTGAACTTCCTCCCGTCTAGGTTCACGTTTAACAGAAGGATTGTTATTTGTTTTTTGCTGTCCAGTTCCAATTGATGGTCTGCTTTGCTTAGGTTGAGCGACATCTTCATTAAAGCCAGTTGCAATAACAGTAACAATAATTTCATCTTTCAAATTATCATTAATGACAGAACCGAAAATCATATTCACTTCTTGATCAGAAGCTGATGCTACAATATCCGCGGCTTCTTGAACCTCATATAGACTTAGATTCACGCCACCACTAATATTCATCAAGACGCCTTGTGCACCATCAATAGAAGTTTCAAGTAGTGGAGATGAAATAGCCTTCTTCGCTGCCTCTGTTGCACGATTTTCACCTGTGGCAACACCGATACCCATTAATGCAGAACCTTTATTCGTCATGATTGTTTTTACATCCGCAAAATCCAGATTAATCAAGCCTGGCACTGCAATAAGTTCCGATATACCTTGAACACCTTGGCGTAATACATTATCTGCTTCACGGAAAGCCTCCAACATTGGAGTACTTTTGTCAACAATTTCTAATAAACGATCATTAGGAATAACAATAAGAGTATCTACTGCTTCTTTCATTTCGGCAATACCGCCGGCAGCTTGAGTAGCACGTTTACGCCCTTCAAATGTAAATGGTCTCGTAACAATACCAACAGTTAATGCACCCAAATCTTTGGCAATCCGTGCAATGACAGGGGCTGCACCTGTTCCTGTTCCACCACCCATACCTGCAGTAACGAATACCATATCAGCTCCTCTTAGAGCTTCTTCTATTTGTTCTTTACTTTCTTCTGCTGCTTTTTTCCCTACTTCTGGATTAGCTCCAGCGCCTAATCCTCTTGTTAGTTTGGCGCCAATTTGCATTTTTATTTCTGCTTTTGATAGGTTAAGAGCCTGTGCATCGGTATTAACTGCAATAAATTCAACACCTTGTACATCGTGTTCAATCATACGGTTCACTGCATTATTACCGCCACCGCCTACGCCAATTACTTTTATCGTTGCTAATGAATCTAAATTTGTATCGAATTCCAGCATGACAAATCCTCCTAATCCGTCGATATTCCATCAAGACATCTTTCTACTCAAAGGCTACATTCGAAACCTAAAGTTAAAATTGTGAGTCCATTTCCGTAATTAACTTTCCTTTAAAAGTTTAAATCAAAAACGTTTAAGAAAAGGGCCTTACTCAAAAAAGTAGCCAAAGAATTTTTTCATTCTCGTGGAAATTTTCTCGTCTTGTTGTTTTTCGTTTTTTTGTTTTGGTTGCGGCTTTTTAACTGATTTGTTTTCATTATGTTCAAGATGAACGGGTGATGCACTGACATTTCGTCCTTGCAATCTAGCATTCTTGTATGCGTATTGAATTAATCCCACAGCAGTTGTATATTGTGGTTCTCTTACCCCAATATAATCTGGGATAGCTATTCTTACACGATTTTGAAAGACTGCACCAGCTAATTCCATAACTCCAGGTAAATTAACTGTCCCACCAGTTAATACAATTCCTCCAGGAAGATCCATGATGCCCATACGCTTTAATTCCTGAAGGACAAAATCAAAAATCTCTTCTAATCTAGCTTCTATAATATCAGAAATTTCCAATTGGTTAAATTGTTGATGCTGATCACTACCTATTATTGGTACACTAAATACCTCTTCTTCCAAAGCATCAATACTGTATGCATGTCCATTTTTAATTTTTATGCGCTCAGCATCTTCAGTGGAAGTTCTTAACACAATAGATAAATCTTTCGTAATGTGTTCCCCGCCTATCGGCATGACACTTGTTTCTTTTATAAAGCCATTTTCAAAAACAGCAAGTGTAGTAGATCCTCCACCGATATCTACCAATACAGTGCCAAGATTCTTCTCATCTTTCGATAAGGCAACAGCACCTGCTGCCAACGGTTGAAGGACAATTTCAGTTATATCCAAACCAGCCCGTTCAACACAACGCAATGTGTTATGTAAAATTGTTTTAGATCCTGTAACAATGGTACCTTCCATTTCTAAACGAACACCAATCATTCCACGCGGGTCATTTATTTCATCTAATCCGTCAACAATAAATTGTCTAGGAATGACATTAATAATTTCTCGCTCTGGGGGAATGGAGATTACTTGAGCAGCATCCATTACTCTTGCCACATCTTCATCAGATATCTCACGATTTTCGCTAGATACAGCAACAACGCCATGACACTGCTGTAACATGACATGATTACCTGTTATTCCAACAATAACATGATTAATATTCATGCCAATCATTCTCTCAGCTTGCTCGACTGCTTTTCTAATCGAATTAACTGTTTCATCAATATCAACAATGGATCCTTTTCGGATCCCTTCAGACTTCACATTCCCAACACCGATTATATTAAGTGAATCATTTACCATTTCACCAATAATTACTTTTACGGTGGATGTACCGATGTCAAGACTTACATATATATCATTGTTGTTCATTCTTTGGCACCTCCCTTTGCCTAAAATACTTGTCACATTCAGTTGAATTTTTATTATTTTTAATATTATAGTATATTCGAGAATACTTATTATCTGTAAGATATATATACTATAAAATAATTCGTCAAAAGTGAAGATTTCCCTTTAAAAAGTTTAATTTTTTTTCGTATTTTTACCTTTCAAGGACCATTTTACTAGTAATATTCTCCTAATTACAGCTATATTTTGAAAAAGTCTTACACCAAAAGCAAATATTGCAGCTAAGTATAAGTCTACACCAAGATGAACTCCTAGAAAAGCTAAACTTGCTGCAAGAATTATATTAAAAAAGAAACCTGAAACGAAGACGTGTGTTTCATAAATATTTTGAAGATGAGCACGTATACCACCAAACAGTGTATCAAGAGCTGCTAAAACAGCAATGGAAAGATAGTTGGCATATTCATCAGGGACTTGAATATCGGTTAATAGTCCAAGGATAACTCCTATAAGTAAACCAAAGATCGGCAGCCACATTTTTATCTCTCCCTTCTTGAAAACGAAGTAAATAATTCGGTAGATATTAGGTGCCTTAGGAATTACAGTGTATACATTAATTTAATAATTATTTGACAGGTTCCATATATTGAATAATTATGCTGGAATCATATGCTGGAATTTCAATAGATTCTTTGGGCTTTGAAATGATCGCTTTTAGATTATCGACAAATAGTTCATCTATTACGGGAGAGACCTGAATGCGATTATATAATTTATTCGCTGCTTTTATATTTTCAGCAATTACCTTTATTTCAAATGGATACGAGTTAATAGAACGACCATTAATTTTTGTTTCACCATTAATATCACGAATAACAGTCGTATTAATTATTCTTTCACCATCAATGGCTATTTGTTTTGCTCCATACATATTTAATTCATTCACTAGACGGTTCAAGAGGATCGGAGAAACTTCGGGAACACGTTTATTAAGTAATACAGCTTCTTCAAAAGGAGCTATTTTTAAAACAATTCCTGAACCAGTTACTTTAGTTTGGCCGGCATCTTTTTTTAATTCTTTTAATGTATCTTTCAACGCTTGTTCTTTACTATCTTTCATCTTCGTTTCATACTTATCAAACCGATCTTCGTTGGAACGAATCTCTTCAATTAATTTCGATTGCAAATCCTGTTCCTTTAATAAATCTTCTCTAAGCTGCCATATGTCTCGGGTATCTCTAAGCTTTGGCTTTTTTACTGTTTGAAATTGTATAGCCAGCATAAATCCTATAATAATTGAAATAGCCGTCATGCTTATTTTAATCTTTGTGCCCACTCCTTTTCACCTTTTCTATTCTGAAGATTCGCCTAGAATTGGCCCAATTTGAACTTGATCCTTTTTTTCTATAGTAAATACAATATTATCATTGACTAGCTGATCCTTAACACCACCTGATATTGATAAAGCTGATGCTAAAACATTCGGGTCACCAATCGCAGTAATCTGAAAGGGTTCTGGAAAAGGAATCCCATCAACTGTGATGACTGGGCCATTACAGACAATATAGGAATTATGATTAATTCTTTGTCCATTAATCGCTATTGCTGCTGCACCTGCAATATACAATTCATTAATTACTTTAAAAACATGGTGATCATGTACAATATAACTATTTACATTTTCTTTTTTTGGATCATATGCTCCATCCTCAAGAGTAACGGTAACACCTTCACCCTGTACTTTCACTTTTCCTAAAAACATTCGATACTTTTCAGCATCCTCAGCTAAATTGAAAAAAACTTGTTCTTCTTTGGAAAGATCTTTTTCCATTGTACGGACTTTATTTTGTTTATCATACAATTCCTTTTGTAATCTTCTATTTTCTTTTTGTTGTTTTAAAATTTCATTTCTTAATTCGTTTTCTCTAGCAAATTGCGGATCCGATAACGTAGAACTAGATTTTTTCTCTTTATTAGCTAAATTATAAGAAAAGGCTAGCATGAAACCTAAAACCAAACTAACTAGAGCAAGGATTACGTTTTTACCTTTCATTTTTGTTCTTTTCATCTTTTTCTTTTCCACCTGCTTTAAACGCCTTGAAGAAGGAGCCTACCTCTAAGTCGATTATTCCTTTTACATTTGGATCAAGTTGACTAATAATCGACGGATAGTGAATGATTTTTTCCGCTAATGTTCTTATCGTTGCAGAAACTTCAAAACCATCATTCATATACAATGTAATGTGGTATGTATCTGTTTTTTTAGGGGAATAGTGAATTTCTGATATTGAATTAATAATCTCATCAGGCAATTGTTGCAACTGATTAACCATCTCAGTTAATATCTTTCCCTTATTAAAACTAGTTAATATAGGAACATTTGTTAACATACTATCTTGTTGATTATCTAAAACACTGCCATTTTCTAAAACAGGTAAAAGTTTTGTACCTTCTGAAATATAAGCAATCGTTGCCCTTTCTTTAATATTGATAACAATATTGTTTGGAAAAAGAACTTTCACCTTTGCTTTTTTAATTTCAGGTATGTTAGTTATTTTTGAAGCTATTTTTTCCTTATCTATATTCCAAATATTTGTCTTCGTTGAGATTCCTGATTTATCTAGAACTAATTTTTTATTAATTGTTTGATTACCTTCAACTGTAATTTTTCTTACATGACTTAGAGGGGATTGAAAATATACAACAAATAAAATTAAAAGGAAGAACAACGATATCAAAAAAATAAGGCGTCTATTGGTTTTCCTTTTTCTTTGTTCTTTTAATTTTGGAATTCGATCTTCTAAAGATACGATTTTTCCTTCAGGCACACGTTTCCCCCCTCACATTTTCATAAAATTCTCATACGGACAAAAATGAAGAACGGCACTTTTCTTTTTTATGCCGTTGTAGTTGACATCATCATCTTCTTTCCAATTATTTTATACTAGTACAATACTTTCTGAAAGAGAATATATCGCTATTTCTCTATACATTTTTTTCTAACACCAGTAATTATTGTATCTTTTTTATATTATTTCGCTAATTCTTGCATAACATTAAATAACCTTTTAGAAGCATCTGGTATACCAAGATTACTGGCTGCCTCTTTCATTTTATTAATCTGCTCTTGGTTTAAGATAATATCATCGATTGATTTAAGTAGTTGAGGACTCGATAAATTTTTTTCCAAGAGCATACTAGCTGCTCCATTTTCCGTTAAGGTGCTGGCATTTTTTTCTTGGTGGTTATTGGTTACATAAGGACTAGGGATTAATATGCTGGGTATTCCTAAAGCTGTTAATTCAGCAAGTGTAGTAGCTCCAGCTCTAGCAACAACTAAATCAACTGACCTTAAAACATCCGGCATATTATGGATGAACGGTACTACTACAATATTTTCTGGTTTACCAATTAAGGAAACTTCCTTTTCAACTTCTTGATAATGAACATCCCCTGTAACATAAATAATTTGATATGGTTTTGCAGCAAACTGTGCTAATGATTTTACCACAGCCTCATTTATTGGTCTCGCCCCTCTACTGCCACCAAATATAAGTACTGTCGGTTTATTTTCGCTTAGACCGTATGATTGAATAATAGTTGGGTTTTTATCGCCTATGACCTCTGTAGCACGAGGGTTTCCTGTTAAAACAACCTTATCTTCAGGAAAAAATTCTTTTGCTGATTCAAAACAAATGGCGACTTTATTAACATACCTGCTTAAAAATTTATTTGTTAAACCCGGTATACTATTTTGCTCATGGATAACAGTAGGGATCTTTTGCTTAGCTGCAGCATAAACTACCGGCCCACAAACATATCCGCCTGTCCCAATCACAACATCAGGTTTAAATGATTTTAGTATTCTTTTGCAATCTTGTACTCCTTTTACAAAACGAAAAAGTGTTTTAATATTTTCGAAGGATAATGATCTTTTTATCCCTGTAATATTAATTGCATGGAAAGGAATATTTTCCATAGTAACAAGTTTTGATTCTAATCCTTTTTCAGTTCCAATATATAAAAATTCTGTATTAGGATGATTTTCTTTAATTGTTCTTATTAAGGCTAACGCTGGATAGATATGTCCGCCTGTTCCACCGCCACTTACAACGATTTTCATTATTTCACCTCTATGTATTCCATTTCATACGAAAGTATCTATTAACACGTTTCTTTTTGTCCATCCGGCTCCTATCCCCTTGAGGTCAAATAACCTCCCACCAATGGAGCCTCAGAGCGGACGGGCTAAATAGTCGCGTACGCTTTTCTTAAAAGGTAAGAAAGTTTAAAATTTACTAAGGATATTAGACATGAAAAGTGTCTGCTGTGTCTAGTTCCAGCGCCTATCGGCTAGCGTATTTCTCCGTCTTCTCCCTACGATAAGTCAACATCGACTCGTCCCTCGCCGTGTTTCCTTTATCTCAGTCGAAGACTACGAAATCCGTACGCCGATGGGCAAGGCGCTTGCGCTTTTCTTATAATACTATATTCTATACATGTTTTTACTTATAGTAAAAAAATATTTATATGATTGTAATAAAAATGTAGTATTAAAGTACTAAAAGTAAAAAAACCCTTTTAAAGGGTTTAAATATTACAGAGATTAGGGACTAATTGATTACTTAAAATTATAATCTAGCATATCGACTAATATTTAGTAATACACCTATTGCCATGAGCATTAATGTTAATGAAGAACCTCCATAGCTTAAAAAAGGTAATGTGATTCCAGTAACCGGCATTAGCCCTGTTACAACACCAATATTGATCATAACTTGAATAGCTACCATCGAGATAATTCCTACAGCTAAGAAACTGCCATATAGATCGGGTGCACCAAGAGCAATTCTAATACCGCGCCATAATAATAAAGCGAACAATAATAAAACAAAAGTTCCTCCTATAAAACCTAGTTCTTCTGATAATATAGCAAAAATAAAATCAGTTTGCGGCTCAGGCAAATAAAAGAACTTTTGGCGGCTTTCCCCTAAACCTAGTCCAAACAAGCCTCCTGGTCCTATCGCGAATAACGATTGAATAATTTGAAAACCAGTCCCTTGTGGATCTTGCCAAGGATCTAAAAATGAAGTAATTCGATCCATACGGTAAGGAGCCGACAAAATTAAGGCAACAAATCCAGCTACTCCGATTAAACCTAAAACAACAAAATGGAGAATTCTCGCTCCTGCAATAAAAATCATAATGACACATGTTCCTAACATAACAGTACCTGTCCCTAAATCAGGTTGCAGCATGATCATTCCAAAGGCTAAAAATACAAGGGATAAGGATGGGACTAATCCCTTTTTTAATGTTGTGATATATTTTTGCTGTTCCGATAAAAATTTTGCTAAAAAAGCAATCATTGCTAATTTAATAAATTCTGATGGTTGTATTGAAAAGGCCCCAATACCAATCCAACTCCGAGATCCATTCCTTTCCATCCCAATTCCAGGAATTAAAACTAGAATAAGTAAGACAAAACATACAATTAATATCATTTTAGCCCATGATCTCCATGACCAATAATCAACATTCATAATGAAGAACATAGCAGCAACACCAATTCCGGCAAATAAAAGTTGTCTCTTTACAAAAAAGAAAGAATCATCAAATTTATAGTTTGCCCATATTGCACTTGCACTATAGACCATAATGAGACCAACTGTTAATAAAGTTAAAGTAACAATGATTAACAAGAAATCAGGATTCGATTTTTTTACTGGCAATGTCCAACACCTCGAGAGTGAAATATTAGAGCTTGTATATATATGTTTCATTCTCAAGATGTAAGATTTTGCTCTTATTTTAACTTATGCACTGCATCAATAAAAATATCACCGCGAACTTCAAAAGTTTTATATTGATCCCAACTTGCACAAGCAGGTGACAGTAGAATGACATCTCCAGGATTTGATTTTTCAAATGCTACTGGTACTGCCTTTTCAACATTATCGACACGTATAATCGTTTTTATTCCCGCTTTTCTAGCAGTTTCCTCTAGTTTTTCAGCTGTTTGACCAAAAGTAATCAATACCTTTACATTTTTTAATGATGGAATTAACTCATCAAATCCATTACCACGATCAAGCCCCCCAGCAAGTAAAATTACAGGTTCAGAAAATGCCTTTAAAGCACTTTGCGCAGCTAAGATATTCGTAGCTTTTGAATCGTTATAAAATTTTCTCCCAGCGATTTCACCAACAAATTGAGTACGATGCTTTACTCCCTTGAAACTAGTTAACACTTTTCGTATAGAATCATTGCTTATTCCCATTAGCTTTGTAGCTGCCACAGCTGCTAAAATATTTTCTAAATTATGATCACCCGGAAGGATGATATCGCTTTTAGGAATAATTTCTTCACCTAAAAACGTAACCATACCATTAATCACAGAACATCCGTTCGTTAAATGCTTATTGGTTGAAAAAGAGATTAATTTGGCTTTTGAAATAGAGATTAGTTCCAGTAATTCATCTTGATCGCCATTTACAATTAAATAATCATTTTCTGTTTGATTTCTTGTAATATTTGCTTTTGCCTTTGCATATTCTTGTTTTGTTCCATGATAATCTAAATGAGCCTCATATATATTTGTAATCACAGCAATATGAGGTCGAAATGTTTGAATTCCCATCAATTGAAACGAAGATAGTTCGACTACCATTTGATTATTTTTTTCGGCAATTTGTGCTACTTCCGAAGCAACAGTACCGATATTTCCTGCAATTAAAGGTTTTGAATTCTGATCCGCCTTTAGCATTTCAAAAATTAAAGTTGTTGTTGTTGTCTTGCCGTTTGTACCTGTTATTCCAATAATAGCTGCATCAGAGATTTTATAAGCAAGCTCAACCTCTGTAATAACTGGAATTCCACGCTCTATCGCACCAGCTACTAATGGATTGGTATATGGTATTCCAGGGTTTTTTACGATTAATTCAAAGCCTTCATCAAGTAACTCAATCGGATGACTTCCACAAATTACTTTGATCCCCTGTTCCAATAAGCCTTGCGCTTCTGGATTTTCTGTTAAAGGTTTAAAATCGTTTACTGTAACAAATGCCCCTAACGTATGTAAAAGCGAGGCCGCACTAACCCCGCTCTTTGCTAGTCCTAATACTAATATTTTTTTATGCTGATAATCAGTAATCTTTTTCACTTACAACCACACCTCGATATAAATAGCTAAAATCGCACATAATAATCCTACTGTCCAAAATGTTACTACTACTCTCCATTCTGACCAACCGCCTAATTCATAATGGTGGTGTAATGGACTCATACGAAAAATTCTCTTACCTGTAGTTTTAAAAGATATTACCTGTAAAATAACAGATAATGTTTCAATAACGAATACCCCGCCTATAATTATAAGCAATATCTCTAGCTTCGTTAAAATAGCGATTGTAGCAATAGCACCACCAAGCGCTAATGATCCTGTATCACCCATAAAAACCTTGGCTGGATGCGCATTAAAAACAAGGAAACCTAAAACAGCACCTACTACGGCAACTGAGAAAACAGCAACATCAATCTGCGATTGATTCCAAGCTAAAACAGCAAATGCTCCAAATGCAATTGCAGATGTCCCAGAAACTAGTCCATCCAGACCATCGGTTAAATTAACTGCATTTGAAAATCCAACTAACCAAAAAATGATAAATACTAAATAGAACCAGCCTAAGTCGATCGAGTAATCTATACCAGGAATGGATATCTCTGTCGAAAAATTATATTGTCGGAAAATAATATAAAAAATTATTGAAATAACAATTTGTCCAAGCAGTTTTTGTTTTGATGTTAAACCTAAATTTCTTTTTAAAACTACTTTAATAAAATCGTCTAAAAATCCAAGTAATCCAAAACCTATAGTAACCAATAAAAGCAAATAGGTTTTTACCGATGGCTCAGAAATTTTACCAGTCATAACCATTGTTGTAACGACAATAGATAGTAGGATGACAATCCCGCCCATAGTTGGCGTTCCAGTTTTCTTTTGATGGGATTTTGGTCCCTCTTCACGAATACTTTGCCCAAATTTTAATCTTCTTAAGAAAGGAATAAAAATAGGAGAAAGTAATGCAGTAATTAAAAATCCCATTAAGATTGTAAAGAATATAGCTTGCTCCATCATTTTTATCCCATCCTATTTTGATTTAAATATTTTTTTATTGTTTCAATTACTTTTGTTTGTTCTTCTTCTACAGCTATATCATATGTAAATGGTAAGCTATTCAGAAGTAATGGCGAATAAAATGCAAATTTAGTCATTGTTTCACACTCTTTTTGTTTTGATTTTCCAATGTATTCCTCACATAATTGGAGAAGCCTTGAAATTGGATCTTTTACAAAAAATACAGGAAAATGGTTGGGCGTATACGAAGGCAGCGACTGCTTTTCATCCCATATTGACGCTATTGCCCCATTTTCAATTGCTTTCCCGAGATTATCATCATGAATCGGAAAAAATAGCCCTTTCGGTTGTGGTAAATCAGAAAATATCGAAACAGTCTCAAATGAATAGTTTACTTGATGGAAGCCTCTCGTTTTTGTTGAAATAAGAAGTACATCATTAAACGATAGCATTTTTTAACGCTCCTTTACTGCTTCTAAAGCTACAACACGATCATCAAAATCTAAGATCAAGTCTCCAATTTGTTGATACGTTTCATGACCTTTACCAGCTATAAGAACAACATCTCCACTGCTTGCGTTCTTTACACCATAAAATATAGCTTCCCTTCGATCTGCAATGACTCGGTAATCCTTGCCTTCTACTCCCACTTCCATATCTCGGATAATTTCGATCGGATCCTCGCTTCTAGGATTGTCGGAAGTAAATATTGGATCTGTTCCATACTGACAAGCAATTTGAGCCATGATTGGACGTTTCGTTTTATCTCTATCTCCACCACAGCCAACTATGACAAAGACTCTTTTTTCTGCAAAATGTTGAATTGTTTTTAGAACATTTTCAAGACTATCTGGGGTATGACAATAATCTACAATAATTGGAAAACTTTGTCCCCCGTTTACTAATTCAAATCTCCCTGCAACACCTTTTACATTTTCTATTGATTGGATCATCATTTCAATAGGTAATTTAGAGACATAGCCTGCAGCTATTGCAGCCAATACATTATATATACTAAATTTCCCGATTAGTTGTATATGAACCTCATGTACCCCTTCAGGAGATTTTAACGAAAAAGTCGTTCCTGAAGCACTCATTTGAATGTTATAAGCAAAAAAATCAGCATCATGATCGATACCATAACTAATGATATGTGCAGCTGTTTCATTTTTTATTTTTTCAGATGCAGGATCATCTGTATTAAGAACAGCATACTTTGGATGTTCATGGTTATACGTATTTCCTAGCTGTGAAAATAACAAGCTCTTTGCACGTCTATATTCCTCCATAGTATGGTGATAATCAAGATGATCTTGAGTCAGGTTCGTAAAGACAGCAATATCATAGTCACATCCCAAAACTCTTCCTTGGTCTAAAGCATGTGAGGAAACCTCCATGATAGCACAATCTACATTTAAATCAACCATTTGTTTAAATGTTTTTTGCAGTGTCATGCTATCAGGTGTTGTATTTTTTGTTTCTAGGATTTGTTCTCTTATTTTCATATACATTGTTCCAATTATTCCAGTATTTACATTTGCATCACGGAACATCTGATCAATTAAATGGCTCGTTGTTGTTTTCCCATTCGTACCTGTTATACCAATTAATCGAAGTTTCTGTGTTGGCTGATCATAGAAATAATCTGCAAGGATTGCCATCGCCCGCTTTGTATCTTTTACGATAACAACCGGAAGTGATACATCAATTGGATGTTCAGCTATGATTGCTGCTGCCCCTTTTTCTTCTGCATCTTTAGCAAACTTATGTCCGTCAACTGTCATCCCTTTAATACAAATAAATAAAGAGCCTGAAGTTACCTTTCGATTATCTTGAACGATATCAACAATATCTGGATTTTCATTAGGAAGTTTTACGAGTGGTAAAACATTCAATAACGTATGTAGTTTCATTTTTCAATCCTTCCAATACTTTAGCTTTTGAAATTTAATTCATTGTCTTAAAAAAATAGTCCTTTTCTATTTTACTAAAAAAAAGTGTTTGAAGCTATTAGATAATTTTTCATCAAAGCTCTTTTCTAAAACTTTTTTGCTTTTCAAAAGAAAAACTTAATATAAACCAACATATCATGTTAGATAAAAAATTATATTTAGAAAAGATGCCCCGAAACCGAGCGATATTTGAAGGTTATCTTTTTAAGATATAGCAGCAGGTTAAAATCAGCTTTAAGATTTTTAACAATCTTTACTAAAAACAGCCTTCATCAAAGAAGCGGCAAATATTTGCCGCTCCATACCTTTAATGAGAAAACTTATTTTCGTTTTATTCCGATGAAACGGATTATAAAAACTGTTTAATTCATATATACCCGGATAGTTGACCCTTCCTCCACTTTTGTTCCCGGCTTAGGATCTTGATTAATAACCGTCTCTCCATTTCCACTAACATCTAATTTTAAATTATCTAACTGCTCCATTAATCCTTTCTTCGTCAAGCCTTTTAAGTCTGGTACTTTAATCGTAGGTTTATCCAAATAAGGTCTGATTTCCTTTTCCATTTGATTCTTTCTAGGTTTAACACCCATAGCTCTAAGACTATCACCAATGATGGTGCCTGCTATAGGAGCAGCTATTGTACCACCAAATTGAACTACATTTTTCGGATTATCAACTGCCAAATATACGACAATCTGCGGATCATCTGCCGGGGCAAAACCAATAAAAGATAGCACATAATTATTTTCCAAATAGCCACCACCTGGCTTTGGTTTTTGTGCTGTACCTGTTTTACCACCGACACGATAGCCCTCCACGAATGCATTTTTACCTGTACCATTTGCAACAACACTTTCTAGTGCACGTCTAATCTCTTTCGATGTCTTTTCTGAAATGACCTTTCTTTTTGCAACTGGCGTTTTTTCCATTACAGTTTTCCCTGTTCTTGGATCCACGAGTTCCTTTGCCACAAATGGCTCATATAATGTACCACCGTTCACTGCGGCTGCAACAGCGGCTATTTGTTGAATCGGAGTAACAGAAACTCCCTGGCCAAAAGCAGTTGTCGCCTGCTCTACTGGACCGACCTTTGCCATATTAAATAAAATTCCTTTTGATTCTCCAGCTAAGTCGATTCCTGTCCTTTCTCCAAAACCAAAATCACGGATATACTTAAACAATTTCTCTTTGCCAAGGCGTTGACCTAATTCTACAAATCCAGGGTTACATGAATTTTCTACCACTTCTAAAAATGTTTCTTGTCCATGCCCCCCTCGCTTCCAACATCTCAGGTTTGCATTTGCTACTTTTATACTGCCTTTATCATAGTAAGAATCTTTATCCAAATCCACCTTACCCTCTTCTAATGCTGCAGCTAATGTAATAACCTTAAATGTTGAACCAGGTTCATACGTACTCCAAATAGGCAAATTACGATTATACACCTCTTGAGAAACATCTTGAAAATTTGCAGGATCAAATGTTGGGCGGCTATCCATCCCTAATATTTCTCCTGTTTTTGGATTCATCGCAATAGCGATGAGTCCATCTGGATTGTATTTCGTTTCAGCAATATCTAACTCTCTTTTAATAATCGTTTCCACTTTTGTATCAATTGTGAGTTTTAGATCCAGCCCATCTTTCGGAGGTTTATAATCATCGGACATATCAGGCATTCTTTTTCCTTTTGCATCAGAATAAAATTGTACAGAACCTTTTTCACCTTTTAATTCCTTATCATAAATCAATTCAAGACCAGTTAATCCCTGATTATCAATTCCCGTAAATCCGAGCACATGCGATAGATAGCTTCCAAACGGATAATAACGATCTGAATCTTCACCAATATATACTCCTTTAAGCTTTAGATCCCGCACTTCCTTTGCTTTTTCAGAAGAAATTTTTCTTCCTTCCGGTATTCTTTCAATCCTTGATATTTTCGTAATTTGCTTATAAATTTTATCTTTAGATGAATTTAACACAGATGCCAGCTTTTCTGCCGTTTCTCCAGGGTTTTCAACTTGCCTGGGAACAACAAAAACGGTTGGTGCACTTTGATTGGTCGCAATCGGAATACCATTTCGATCAACAATTTTTCCTCTTTCCGGTTCGAATGGAATTTCCCTGCTCCACAATTCCTTTGCACCACTCGTTAACCACTTTCCTAAACCTAATTGAACATATCCCAGCCGCAGATCAATTACACCAAAAATTAATATTCCTACGAATAGGGTAATCACTAAACGTTTTCTTACCGTTACATTAGAAACACGTTTCACTTAATGCTCCTCCTCTATATTCTAGTTCCGACAGATAATGAGGGAAAATAGCTTACTTACATCTAGAATATATGCTTGTACCAGTATTAATAGAACGAGGGTGACCCATTAGTGTTAGACACTGGCGGGTCACCCTCGTATTTAGAACGCTTTATCATTAATCTTGAGGAGTTCCATCATTCTTTTCATTATTATCTTTCTTCTTTTGCTGTTTTATCGTTTGTTCTGTAGATTGGAAGTTTACTACAAGGTGGTCGCCAGGCTTAACCGGGGAAGTCGGGCTAATATTTTGCTTTGTTACATAACCCGTTCCGACCATATTAAGCTTTAATTCTAGTAATTCAGCTACTTTGAGAACATCTCTCTTGGACCAGTTTATCATACTTGGAACAGATGGGTCTCCATTCATTTTAAGCATTATTTTTTCTCCTTTAAGTAAAGAAGAGCCTGCTTTTGGAAGTTGATCAACGACTTGATCTCCCGCCCCAAGAGTAACAATTTCATATCCATTATTTTTTATGGTGCTTTTAGCTTCATCTAAGGATTTATTCGATAGATTAGGTACTTTTTCAATCTTTGTTTCTTCCATTTTTGCAGGTTTAATATTTAAGTATTTTAGGCTGTTTTTCATTACCGGATTAAAGATCATTTTTACTGGGTTTGCACCATTCTCATTTTCTGCTAATTGCGGCTGCTTCACTGCAACATACATAATTAATTTGGGATCATCTTTAGGAGCCATCCCTAAAAATGAAAATAGATAATTATCCCAACCTGTCATATAACCAGGTCGATTATCATTTGGTATTTGTGCTGTACCAGTCTTACCCGTTACAGAATACCCTTTGATATCATATACCGTTCCAGTACCCTTAGTCACAACTGTTCTTAATAAATCACGTACCTCTTTTGCAGTAGCATCACTGATCGGTTTTCCTACGACCTCAGGTTGTGTTATTTCTTCTTTATTATTATTTGGATCAACAACTTTATCTACTACATATGGTTTCATCATTTTTCCACCATTCGCAATAGCAGTAGCTGCTTGAATCATTTGAATGGGTGTAACCGTTGTTCCTTGGCCAAATGTCGTTGTATATTGTTCTTTAGGCCAGTTATACAAAATTTTCCCTGCCGATTCATTCGGTAATCCAATATTTGTTGGAACACCAAAATGGAAACGATCTAAATAGGTTCGAAACGTATCTTTACCAATTTTATCTAGCAACTTAGCAAAGGCAACATTTGATGATTGCTGCACACCTTTTAAATAAGAAATTGATCCCCATTCTTTATAGTAGAACCAGTCTTTAATTGGAACTGGATCATTTTTCACATAAAATGTGCCAGATTGATAATAGTCATTAGGATTAAATACCCCTTGTTGAATAGCAGTTGCTAAAGTGAACATCTTCATCGTTGAACCAGGTTCAATAGCTGCATCAACAGCTAAATTTTGCCATTCTTTTTCAATTCCTTGTCTTGTCATTGCGTCAAAGGTAGGTCTTTGAGACATTGCAAGAATTTTCCCTGTTTTTGGATCAGCTACAATAGCTACCATATCTTTAGGGTGATATTTTTTATCTACCTGATCCATAGCGTCTTCCAGGAAAACCCCAATTTTTTTATCTAATGTTAAATATATATCTTTCCCATTTTTCGGCTCTGTTACTTTTTTTTGTGAACCAGGAATTAAATAGCTCCATGCATCACCCTCATATTGGATTTTTCCATTTGTACCTTGAAGTTGCTTATCATAAACTTGTTCGATTCCCATTTTTCCAACCGTATTTGGTTTTTCATCTTCCTTTTGGGCGTAACCAACTAAATGCGAGGCGAATGTTCCATTCGGATAAAATCGTTTAGATTCGCGAACAAATTGAATACCTGGAAGTTTTAGTTTTTCAATTTTTTCCTTTGTTTTATACGATACATCGGTTCCGGCTTTTCCGAACTCGACTAAAAATCTCTTCGTATCTTTTTTTCCAAGCCTGTCGTTAATAGTTAGCCGTTGATAAATTTCCGATTCTGACATATCAATGTATTTCGCTAACTGTTCAGCCGTTTTCTGTGGATCTACTACATGTTGGGGATGCTTCGGGTCTACCGTCATATTTTTGCTTAATATCGCTTGTAATCGATAAGAAGCAGTATCTTCCGCAATTACTTCTTCATTTCTATCATAAATAGTTCCTCGTTTCGCATCGATTGTATCTTTGCGTAAATGCTGTTTTTCTGCTAATTCCGCTAGCGTATTTCCTTGGACCTCACCAGTGACCTGAATAGTTAAAATACGGACAACTAAGACAAAAAAGAGCAGACCGAATATTAGAAATAATATCGCTGCTCCTATGTTCATGCTCAATTTGTTTCTTTTCATTTTTCATAAACACCTTTAACATTATTATCGTTCATTTTTAGCCCTAGTTCCTTTGCTATTTTCTTAATCCGATCATATCTGCTTAAATCACTTACTTGCATTTCTAAATCAGCATTTACTTTTTTCTTATCTTGTATGGAGGATTCCAATTTTTGAATATCCTTATTTACTTGATAAACAGCAGCTTGGGTGGAAATAACTTTAATCGCCATAAAACAAACAAATGCGATTGCCAATCCAGCTAAAAGCTTTTCTCCCAGTGTAATTTGACTCCGTTTATGTACCGTTCTAGCTTGTTTTTCAATATTCGTTTTCGGTTGTATATAAGGTTGTTGTTGCTTTCTAGCTAAATTACTCAAGTTGTCTTCCTCCATTTCTATAATCTAATTTTTTCAGCAATTCTAAGCTTGGCTGAACGCGCACGGTTATTTTCTTGAAGCTCTGATTCACTCGGTACAATCGGTTTTTTTGTAATTATTTTTAGTTTAGGTGTATATTCCTCTGGAACAACAGGCAAACCTGGTGGTAATTCTGGACCTTGGCTAACTTCTTTGTAAATTGCCTTACAAATACGATCCTCTAGTGAGTGGAACGTAATTACACTTATTCTTCCACTTGGTTTTAGTAATTCTATAGCGTCTTTAAGAGAATCTTCAAAAACACCTAATTCATCGTTAACTGCAATTCTTATCGCTTGGAAAATCCTTTTAGCAGGGTGACCACCTTTTCGTCGAGCAGGTGCTGGAATACCTTCTTTAATCAATTCAACCAGCTCACCAGTAGTTTTTATTGGTGCCTTTTCCCTTGCAGCTTCAATTTTCCTTGCAATTTGTTTTGAAAATTTTTCTTCACCATACTTAAAGAAAATACGAACTAAATCTTCATATGACCACTCATTAATGACTTCAAAAGCGGAAATTTCACCTTGTAGATCCATACGCATATCCAACGGGGCATCATTATGATAACTAAATCCACGTTCAGGAGTATCCAGCTGTGGCGAAGAAACACCAAGATCATATAATATCCCATCAACTTTTTCGACGCCTATACGATTTAGTTCTTCTTTTATATATCGAAAATTACTTTTAATATAAACAACTTGATTCTCATATTGTTTGAGCTTTTCTTTTGCATGTGCAATGGCAGTTTCATCCTGATCAAATGCGAATAACTTCCCTTTAGATGATAATTGCGAGAGTAAATACATACTATGGCCTGCACCGCCAAGTGTGCAATCTACGTATACTCCATCTGGTTTAATATTTAATCCGTCGACTGTTTCTTTTAATAACACAGTAGTATGTTTAAACATGTTGAAATCACCTTTCTAAACGAATATGAAATAGAGTATTTTTAGTGGTTTTGAAAAGTTAAATATCAAAGCCAATCATGTTTTCTGCAATTTCTGCAAATGATTCTTCTGACTCTTCAAAGTAGTCTCCCCATAAATCTTTACTCCAAATCTCAATTCGATTAGAAACTCCTAAAACAATACATTCTTTTTGTAATTGTGCGTAACTGACGAGTGGAGAAGGAATATTAATCCTTCCTTGTTTATCAAATTCACTTTCGGAGGCACCTGAAAAGAAAAAACGGGTAAATGCACGTGCATCTTTTTTTGTTAATGGGAGGGCTTTTAATTTTTCTTCGACTTGTTTCCATTCTTCAAGCGGGTAACCAAATAAACATTTATCTAAGCCTCTCGTAATGACAAATGTATCACCGAGAAGTTCTCGAAACTTTGCTGGGATAATTAAGCGTCCCTTTGCATCAATGTTATGTTGGTATTCCCCCATGAACATAGTACAAGCCCCCACTTTCTATAAATAATGTACCACATTCCCCCACCATTCACCACCTCTTTTTAAATATTTTCTACACAGACTAAAAATACCTTTATTATTTTAAAAATTCATAGTAAAACCTCTATGGTATGCGATTTAACTAGTTAACTATTTAAAGAAATCAATTCACCTATACATCACAACCCAACATTTACCATAATAACCAATAAAAAGTCCCAGATCGAAATGCGTAAGCGCCGCAGCTCTAGCGTATGGATTTCGTAGTCTTCGACTGAGATAAAGGAAACACGGTGAGGAGTTCACTAGCTAGTAAAATTGGCACTTCAATTTTCACCTGATGTTGACTTATCGTAGGGAGGAGACAGAGAAATCCGCTAGCCGATAGGCGCTGGAGCTAGACAAAAAAAAGACTAGCTTTAAAAGCTAGCCTAAATCCGAATTAGTTTATGTGTTCCATCAAACGAGTAAGTCAATTCCATTAACTGACCAATAAAATCTTCACCATATTTATTTACAAAGTAGAATATGTTCCAAATTCTTTCCTGTGGTGCATTATTTGGCCTTAAAAAACGCTCGGTTCGATTCATTTTTTCGAGCATAGTATCATGTTTTTGCTGAGTCATTTGATCTGTTTTTCTTTGCAAAAATTCCAGTTGATTTTGATGGAATGATAAGTTTTTTTCAACAATTGGTAATAAACCATTATCAGCAATTTCTAGTATTTGATGATATTGACTTTCTAAAAATACTATTGTGTCATTTATCAATTTTTCTATATTTTTATCTTTTATCGAATCCCAATATTTATGTTTTTCCTGCTCTAAGCCTAGGCGAATAACCTTTTCTGCAGATATGTTTAAATCCTTCAAATCTGAATCAATAAATCGATCGACAAAGCTTATATTTAACCTTGGAACGATTGGAGGCATTAAAAATCCAAGCTTTTCAAAAGCAATTTTCAACTCTCCCCAATAAGCAATTTCACCTGGTCCAGCAATAAATGCTAATGTTGGAAAAAGCCATTCCTGCATAATGGGTCTGGTCACCACATTATTACTAAAAGCAGTTGGTTTTGTTTCTAATAAAGCCAGTAACTCTTCTTTTGTAAAGAAAACTTCCCCACTTTTCCCTATAAATCCATTTTTATCAGAATTAAATTCCAATAAAATTCTTTCTTTTCCATCATAATAAAACAAATTCACTGCCTGTTGACTTAAATCTATCGTGTTAGAAAAATCATGATGATTGATTTGTTTTTGCTGCAAAAGAACAGAATCAGTAATTAGTTGTTGATTTTCAATGATTTTCTGAAAGAAAGGTTTTTCTAATTCACGTAGTTTTTCATATGCTGAATCTATTACTAATAAACCATATTTCTTAAACATGTCTATAACGATATAAGTAAAAAAATCAACTAAAGAATTAGATTGTTCTAATGCAGTCTCTAAAGAATGGATAATCCTGTTTGTTTCTGAGGTTTCTCCAAGATATTCAAACACCTTTTTTACCCATTTCCTCATATGATCCTTATCAAATTCGATATCGGATATCATTTTCTTTTCGACAGGTCCTTCGGCATAACTAATTTTCTTCAAAGATCGATTACTTTCTACAAAAATATGATTAATTTCTAAATAATCATGATCCTCTCCCGCTACCCAAAAAATAGGAATGACTGGTTTTTTCAGCTTTTCTTCTTGTTCACGAGCAAGATGAATGATGGAAATAATTTTATGTATCGTATATAAAGGACCTGTTAATAATCCTGCTTGTTGACCACCAATGACAACGGTAGAATCCTCTTGTTTCAATTTATTTAATGATTGCTTTATTTCCTCAGAACTTGGGAAACGCTCCATATATTGTTTAATACAGCTAACAAGCTCTTCTCTTGCAAATTCCCTTTTATGTAAATCTTCTAATCTTTTCTCAAAGACCGTTGATGTTAAGTCATAATGAAAAAAATCCTTTACAGGCTGTTTTTGTTCTATATACAGTGAAGCGAAGCGATTTGTTGCTGGAATCATGATATTTTCCAGTTCCATAAGGTAATTCTTCCTTTCTCGTAGCAAAAATTTGCATATAAAATTTCCCACACATCGTTACATTCTTCAAAGAGTATATCATCATTATAGGGGAAAATAAAAAAACTTGCTCTTAGATGTTGTTCAAAAAGAAGGACCAAAGACTATCCACCCATTAAAGCTTCGACAACACGTGAAGTTAATCCATATATTAGCAAAATAATATATGCTGTGAAAAACAGTAAAAAATTCAAGCGCCAATACCCGCGAAATAATCGTGAATAATCAATCTCATCGCGTAAGTATCGATAAACGATAACAAAAGTTAATGCAACTAATAACATGATTAGGAAAATCAACCAAAGAAATGATTGACCCCATATTGCTTTGATAAAAAAATAAACAGAAATTATTAGTAAGAAAGTGGTTATATCAATTGATAGTGAAACCGCTTTTCGATGATTTTTCGTTACTTGTTTAACGAGTATAAATGAAAGGAAATAGCCGAGAAAAGGAATTATTAAAAATATTGCAATAAATGAAGATAAAAAAGTACTCAATTACACCCCCCTCCTTTTTTCCATTCCTTTAATCATTTCATAAATTGTATTTGTAATCGGTAAGTATACCTTTTTTTCTTTTGCACAATTTAACAAATAGCCAATGATAGCGTCTACCTCTGTTTCTTTTTTATTTTTTATATCTTTTAGCATTGAAGATTCATTGTTTCCTGTATTTTGACAAATTAGAAGAATATCATTTAAACATTTCTCTTGATCCATTTCTGGAAACAGAACCATTATTTCTTTAAACAATTCCAAAAAGATTCGATTGTAATGAGCATTATGAACTAGTTCTCCATTTTTTATTTTTAGGATAGCTGTCAATGGATTAATCATCGCATTTACTAATAGTTTATTGATAAGAATTTCTTCGTAATTTGGACATACAGTAAATAGAAAATTCTCATGATTTAATTTGAGAATCGGCTCAAGACTATCCAGACTTCCTTTAAATGCTGCGATATTTGTTTTACCAATTCCATTGTGTTCAACAGATGTATCATTAATTTTTAACGCACCATGTTCGATAGAACCTATAATTATTGCTTTACTTTCCAAGTTATTAATCATTGATAGGTGCATCATCCCGTTTTGTAAAAATAAAAGCGGGATTTGTGAATCTATGTTTTTTAAGTCTGGTAAAATATTCTCGAGATGATATTGTTTAACTGCAATAATAATTAAATTTTGCTGATTCCATTCATTTTTCATATTTGAAGCATATGTAGCAGTATTGAAACTAGAGTGTTGATTATGTACGGTGATTCCATTTTGATTAATCTTAATGGCTTGCTCTTTTCTACGTGGAAAAATAGTTACATTGAAATGTTTTCCCAGATATCCCGCAAAAAGTAAACCAATCGAACCAGCTCCTATAATTCCAATCTTCATAAAATCCCTCGTTCACTAATAATAATACTTATATTGTATCAAAAAAATGAAAGGACAGACACTAATGTATGTCTGTCCCTTCGAATTTTTATACTGGATAAACAGGATGCTTCCTTTGACTAAATTCTAATTCCTTTGTTTCATATAGATTGAATCGATTGATTAATACTTTCCTTAGTTCATTTGGTTCAACCACTTCATCTACAATTAATTCTGAAGCAAGCTTGTAAATATCAATCGTTTCTTGATATTCTTTTTGTTTTTCTTGGACATAAGCAATTCTTTCTTTCGGATCTTCAATTGCTTGGATTTTATTTGAATACACAGCATTGACGGCAGCTTCCGGACCCATAACCGCTATTTGAGCAGTTGGTAATGCTATACAGCAATCAGGTTCAAATGCCGGACCTGCCATGGCATACAGCCCCGCACCATATGCTTTTCGCACAATTACTGATATTTTCGGAACGGTTGCAGAACTCATAGCAGCAATAAGTTTAGCCCCATGTCGTATAATACCTGCTCTTTCAACTTTTGTACCAATCATAAATCCCGGCACATCAGCTAAGAACAATAACGGGATATGAAAGGCATCACAAAGCTGAATAAATTTTGCCGCTTTGTCGGCTGAATCAACAAATAGAACTCCACCTTTTGCCTTAGGTTGATTTGCAATGATCCCGACTGCTTTTCCATCAATTCTTGCTAATCCTGTTATAAGCTCAGTTGCAAATAATTTTTTTATTTCAAAAAAACTCCCCTTATCGATTAAAGCATCAATACATTCATACATATCAAATGGGGCATTTTGATGTTTCGGAATGATCTCTTCCACCGTACGTCCCGGTTTGGGCTCTAAACCTTCAACTGATTTTGGTCTTTCTTTAAAATTTGCAGGAAAGTAAGATAAATATTTTATTGCTGCTTCAATTCCTTCTTGTTCAGAATTTACGAGCATATCACCGCAACCACTAATCGTGCAGTGCATTCGAGCACCGCCCATTTCTTCCAATGATACTTTTTCCCCAATAACCTTTTCTGCCATTCTTGGTGAGCCAAGATACATAGAGGCGTTTTTATCAACCATAATGACTATATCACAAAAAGCTGGTATGTATGCGCCACCTGCAGCAGAAGGGCCAAATAGTAAACATAGTTGAGGAATCATTCCTGAAAGTTTCACTTGATTATAAAAGATTCTCCCTGCTCCACGTCGATTAGGAAACATCTCTAATTGATCGGTAATTCTAGCTCCTGCTGAATCTACCAAATAAAGAAGTGGAACCTTTAATTTTTCTGCTGTTTCTTGAATACGAATAATTTTCTCAACTGTACGAGCACCCCAGGAACCAGCCTTTACAGTAGAGTCATTTGCCATCACACAAACCGTTTGACCTCCTACCTTACCAATTGCAGTAACAACCCCATCTGCAGGTAAGTCCTCCGCTGTGCAATTAGCAAATATTCCGTCTTCTTCATACTCACCATGATCAAACAAAAGCTCTAGACGATCTCTTACAAATAGCTTATTTTGCAATTTCAGCTTTTCATGATACTTTTCTGGTCCCCCTCTTTTTATCCGCTCTTTTCTCACCTTTAATGTTTGCTCAGTATTGAATACAACCATTGATCTCCCCTCCTTTTTGTTTTATTCGATGGTCAGTAATACATCACCCTCATTTACAAAATCCCCAATATTCACTTTAATTTCCGTTACTTTACCTGCTTCTGCAGCTTCCATAGGAATCTCCATTTTCATGGATTCAAGCATAATAACCGTTTGACCATTTGTCACTTCGTCTCCACTGCTTACTAAAATATTTAAAACAGTCCCTGCCATTGATGCTGTAATTTCTTTCATTTAATATTCCTCCACTCAAAAAATTTGATCATTCTAGCTTTCAACCATTAATTTATTAACTAAATTAGTCGTATAATCTCCATTTTTAAATTGTTTATTTTTTAATACTTTTATTAAATACGGAATATTTGTCTTAATACCTTCTATTGTTGTCTTCTCTAAAAATTCTTTCGCTTTGTTAAGACAAGCATCTCTATTCCTCTCAAATATTACACACTTGGCAATCATAGGATCATAAAAAGGTGTTACTTGTATACCTTCACAATACCCTTCGTCAATACGAACTTCTTCAACATCACCCCATGACAGTTTGGAAATTAATCCAGGTGAAGGATAGAAGGTATTTGGATCCTCAGCATAAATTCGAAGTTCAATCGCATGCCCTTGTTTAGTAATCTCTTTTTGTGATAAAGGTAATTTTTCTCCCCGGGCAACAAGAATTTGCCATTGAACCAAATCAAGATTAGTCAGCATTTCGGTTATAGGGTGCTCCACCTGCAATCTTGTGTTCATTTCAAGAAAGTAGAAATTCTCATTTTGATCGACTATAAACTCTACTGTTCCAGCATTTTCATAACCTATAGCACGTGCAGCACTAATTGCAGCAGCATACATTTTCTCTTGAGTTTCTTTCGATAATTGTGGTGACTGTGCTTCTTCAATAACTTTTTGATTTCTTCTTTGGACGGAACAATTTCTTTCAAATAGATGAACCACTTCACCATACTGATCTCCGAATATTTGTACCTCAATATGCCTGGCATCATCAATACACTTTTCAATAAAGACATCTTCAGATCCAAAATATGCTTTCGAGCGTTTTCTAGTCGATTCATAGTGTTGATTGAGCGCTTGCTCATTTTCGCAACGCACCATACCGATTCCACCACCGCCGCCACTAGCTTTTAACATGATCGGATACCCGATTTGGTTTGCTAGTTCCTGTGCCTCTTGAAGATTCTTCAACCCATTGATACTTCCGGGTACAATAGGTACATTTGCTTTCTTCATCACCATTCGTGCTTTTATCTTGTCACCCATTGATTCTATCGTTTCAGGTGAAGGCCCAATAAATTTAATTCCATTATTTCGAACCATATTAGCAAATCGATAATTTTCAGATAATAAACCATATCCAGGATGAATCCCATCAACTCTTTCATCTAATGCAATCTTAATTATCTCATCCATATTTAAATAAGATTTGTTCACCGGTGCTTCTCCGATACGAAAAGAAAAATCTGCTTCTTTAACATAGGGCATGGATGAATCTGCATCAGAATATACCGCTACTGTTTCAATTCCCATTTGTTTACATGTCTTTATGATACGTAAAGCAATTTCTCCACGATTGGCAATTAATATCTTTTGCACATAAATCCCCCTTTAGAAACTTTCAATATGTCCTTTGTTTTTAATATGAATACTAAAAACAAAGGACAGTATGCTATTAAAAAAGAAAAATTTCTCTCCCCAATAATAATATTTCTACAAATTTTGATTTTTTCCTGCAAGAAATTGAAAACGTTTTCTAAATATAGGTGCAGAAATATTTACAACTTTGTTATATAATTATATTTAATACACCAATCAATGATTAATGAAAAATTTATTATTATATTCAGCAATCTTTTTGATAGCTTGTAATTTTAGAGGAGGAATTGTCATTGTCGTATAATGTTGAAAGATTAAAAGTAAATTACAAAACCCTTGAAGAGTTTAAAAAATTTAAGGAATATGGTGTCCAGGAACTTTCAATGCTAGAGGATTTACAAGAAAATATCATTGAAGACAATTGTGACTCTCCTTTTTACGGTATTTATTTTGGAGATAAATTAGTTGCACGTATGAGTCTTTATGAACGCAACGCCAAGTATGACCTATATTTTGATCCCCCACAAAATTTCCTAGAATTATGGAAGCTTGAAGTATTACCAGAATATCAATTTAAAGGATATGGAAAAAAACTAGTTGAATTTGCCAAAAGCTTTGGTGCTCCTATAAAAACTAATTCTAGAATGAAATCAAAAGAGTTTTGGGAAAAAATGGGCTTTCAAACTGTCACCTATGATATGGAAAGGGATTTAGGACAAAATCCATTAATTTGGCATCCAGATGGTGTAAAAGAGCAAAAAACAAACAGCTAAGCTGTTTGTTTTTTTTGTTTTAAACAGCCAAATAAGCTGTTTGTTTTTTTGTTTTATACAGCTATGAGCTGTTTAATTTTTGCATTCTATTTAGAAAAAATCACCATACATTTACTTTCTATCTATGTTGCACTGATAATTTCCGAGCTTTATCTAATATTGCTATTAAGGAGAGATATTCTTCTTGCAGAGTTTCAAATTCTCTCTTCTTATTTTCATAATTCTGTTTTAATTCTTGAAAGGATTGCTGTAATTGTGAAACCTGATTTTTTAATATTGCGTTTTCCTTTTCAGTATGAACATTGGACCCTTGCTCACCTCGGATTTGTTGTAAATATTCAATTACCGTTTCTAAACTTTGATGAATATTTCCTGTGGATTTAGAATTTTGTTCATAATTAACAGCTTCTAAGGAAGTTTGTTCATTAGCTGGCTTGTTTTTTAATTTGAGTTCTTTTCTTTGCTTTTTGGCAAGTTCAATTCCTGATTTATATTGTTTGCGCACAAACGAATTCCAACGAAATCCACATGCAGCCGCAGTTCGATTCATTTGTTTACCGACTTCCTCAAATGCTTGCAATTGAGTTCCACCATCACGGATGTGACGTAAAACCACCTCTGCAAGTAGTAGATCTTCATCATGTGTCCATGCGTCCTGTCGCGTTGATGACATGCTATCCCTCCTGAGCTTTAGCCTTTTATACATACATATGCTACTACTAGAAAAGATAGACTAATAATGAACGAGAATAACATTTAGAAGTCACTAAATATGACTTGAGGTATTGTTGAACTACCAAGTTAATGATTCTACGAAAGCCATTACAGAAAGGTTGCTGCTACTTTGAAAGGAACTTTGAAACAGCTTGATGATGTTCTTCTTTCTCCCATAACATCGAACATTGTCTAATTTCTTGATCGATTCTAGAGAATAAATTTGTGCTTTGCCATCTTGAAATAAGTACTTGCTTATAGCTCTTTAGAACATTCATATCGTTTTTTACTATTTCTCTTAAAAATTGATAAGCTGTATCTACATTTACTGTTGGATATACTTGGTGAATAAAGCCTAGTTCTTTAAGTTCTTCTGCAGAATATATATTTGCTTCTAATAATATTTTTAATGCGCTATGGGAAGGAATTTTTTCATATAATAGAGAAGCACCACCCCATCCTGTAGTAATTCCTAATTTCCCCTGTATAAAACCTAGCTTACTTCCAGTTTTGGCTATCCTAAAATCACATGCAGTAGCAATTTCACAGCCCCCACCAACAGCTGTTCCATTGATCAGAGCTAAAGTTGGTTTCGAAAGAGTAGCGAGTCGGTATAAATTAAGCCCCATTTTCGATAACATGGAATATGCTTCTTCTTCTGTTTTCAATTGATGAAACTCATCTAAATCCCCTCCAGAACAAAAAGCATACTCTCCTTCCCCAGTAATAACAAGAGCTTTTACATTGTTATCATTCTCTGCCCTATCTAATACTGTTTCTAAACCAGCAATAACATTGAAATTAACAGCGTTTCTTTTTTCCGGTCGATTGATCTTCCATTCTAAAATTCCCGAACTATGTAAATTAATGATAAAATCTTTCATAATTCCGCTCCCCTTATGAAAAAATTAACTATAAAAAAAACGTGAAGAGCCATGGTCTCTTCACGTTTTTTTGCAATTGGATTAAAATAGACACGAGCTAAACATTGCTTATCTATTCTTATTCACTTGCTTAGTTGTTAACTACGTCTTTTCCTTTATATGTTCCACACGCTTTACATACACGGTGTGCAAGTTTCATTTCGCCACAATTAGGGCATGCAACCATGCCAGGAACTTGTAGTTTGAAATGTGTACGACGTTTTCTTTTTGCTGTTTTGGATGTTCTTCTAAAAGGTACAGCCATTCTTCCCACCTCCTTATAGAGATCACTGTTGTTGTTATAAGATCCAGTAAGCTGGTTCTTCAAAAAGTTTTAAGATTGTTCATCAAAGAATTTTGCTAATCCAGCAAGCCTAGGATCAACCTGTTTTTCTTTGTTTTCCACGTCTTGTTTTACTTGTTCTTCCGTAATAACTTCCCATTCATTTCCTGAAGGAAGCTGTTTATCATCTTTTGCAGTTTCGCTAAAAACTTGCATAGGAATTTCAAGCAGGAGTAATTCTATTATAACAGGTTCTAAATCTACAATATCATCGGTTGGTCGATGAATTTCATCATCCTCATTTTCATCAAAAGAAGTGTGAGGATTCAAAAGAAATATTTCAGTAGATTTAACGTCAATTGGAAAATCCACATCTACAAGTGTTCTAGAACATGGTAGTACTAAACTTCCTGTGACATGCAAATGGAATGTTACTTTTTCAGAAGTTACATCTGCACTGCCTGCAACATGTATCTGTGAAACACCTCGTATTTGTGGGTCTCTTTTTTTCAAGTTCTCAGAAATATCGACTATTTCATTAATATCAATACTCTTCCCACGATACTTTAACAATTGAATTGTTGACCACTTCAATGAAATCACCCCAAGACAACAAAGGTAATTATAGCTTTCATTATACCTTTTGTCAATATTTTATCTTTACGCATAAAGGACTAGTTTTCCTATGTATAAATGCGTATTCTTATTATTGTATACTCTTCTAGTATAAATGCAAATAACCACCAGATAGAATATTAATAATTGGAGGAAATGTATGAAGAGCGTAGGTCTAGTTGTCGAATATAATCCATTTCATAATGGCCATTTTCATCATGTTGAACAAGCAAGAAAACAAACAAATGCTGATGTTACTATTGCGGTAATGAGTGGGAATTTTCTTCAGCGGGGTGAACCAGCCATTGTCTCAAAATGGGCAAGATCAAAAATGGCTTTGTTAGCTGGGCTCGATATTGTTGTTGAACTCCCATACGCTTTCGCCAGTCAGCATGCTGAAAAATTCGCCTTTGGTTCAATTTCTATATTAAGTGCATTAAAATGTAATTTCTTTTGTTTTGGAAGCGAGTCGGGAAATATTGATGAGTTCAACAAAATATTACATATCATGCAAAAACATCGATTAACTTACGAAGCATCTGTTAAGCACTTAATGTCCACTGGAATAAGTTATCCAACAGCACTTTCTCAAAGCTTCTCTACACTAAATATTGAAGAAGGAAACATAGATTTAACTAAACCTAATAATATCCTAGGTTTTCATTATATGCAGGCAAATAGGCAATTAGGAACTCCTATGAAAGCTTATACAATTAAACGAAAAAACGCAAATTACCATGATGAAGAATTTTCATCCTCAACGATTGCTAGTGCTACAGCTATTCGCAAAGCTACATTCGAAGGTAATCAATCACTAGGTGAAATTAAGCAGTTTGTTCCTGAATCAACATTTAAGGTTTTTAAAGAATATATGAAGGAATATCACTCTTTCCACCATTGGGAACTATATTGGCCATTCCTGCAATATCGAATATTAACTATTGATAAAAATGATTTAGCAGAAATATATGAAGTGGAAGAAGGAATCGAGCACCGATTAAAACGGTTAGCAAAAGATGCAATAAGTTTTCAAGATTTTATGAGTAAAGTAAAGACAAAGAGATATACGTGGACTCGAATTCAAAGAATGTGTGTCCATATCCTTACTAATACAAAAAAAGAAGAAATGTTCCTTCATCATGAAGCTGTAAAATATATAAGACTTTTAGGTATGACTCAAAAGGGAAGGGAATATTTGAATAATATTAAAAAGGATTTAGAAATTCCTCTTCTTTCAAAACTCTCATCGGTTTCAGATGATCTTGTGCACCTTGATATTCGTGCTTCAAACGTATTTGCACAAGGATTAAAGGAGCCTAATCGACATAAATTATACAAAATGGAATATGGACAATCTCCTATCTATATTGAATAATTTTCAACTAAGGCTCTTTTCTAAAACTTGTTTCTTTTGATAAGAAAACTTTATAATAACTACCATATTATGTTTGATCATAAATTATATTTAGAAAAGATGCCCCGAAACCAAACTATATTTGAAAGTTATCTTTTTACGATAAAACAACAATCTTTACGAATACAACCTTCACTAAAAACCGCTTGCCAAAATAGTACAAGCGGTTTTATTTCAATAATAGGTTTAAAGTTATTACTGTTATGTTAATGTACTTAAATATGCTAAGGCGTCATCAAACGTTTTTACTGGTATTATTTTCATCTTTGTTCCTAGCTCTTTTGCAGCCTTTAGCGCTTCTTTGTAATTCGATTGAATATTAGGGTAAGCTTTTTTCATTTCTGGTGTTATTTCATCATCTGGTGCAAAGAATATTTGCGCACCTTCCTTATCAGCAGCAACTACTTTTTTATCAATTCCGCCAATTCTACCAACCGTTCCGTCAGGATCGATAGTTCCAGTTCCTGCAATACTATAACCTTTTGTAATATCATTTTTGGTAAGTTGATTATAGATTTCCAAACTAAACATCAATCCAGCAGATGGTCCACCAATTTCCTCTGTATTCAATTTTACAACGGGATCAGAGATTAGGTCACGATCATCAACTAAACCAATTCCCATACCAATTTTTCCTTTTGCATCATCGAATTTTGCTAATTGTATGCTAGATGTTTTTTCACTATTATCTCGAACAAAAGATATGTTTATTTGATCTCCAGCTTGTTTTTTCTGTACATAGTTAATGAATTGTTCAGATGACTCGAAAGATTTACCATCTATTTTAGTAATTCGATCACCAGGCTTTAATACTTTTGCAGCTGGCATGTTAGGATATACACTTAAGACATATACACCCTTATAAATAGAATGAAAAGATTTTTTTGCTTTTTTATATGCTACTTGAATGGCATTATTTTTTGATGATTCCATCAAATAAAGCTGATAAACATTATATTCCTCTTCTGTTTGCTTCTCGTCCCTTACATCTGTTAGAGGGACAATCTCTTCAAATTTTCTAATTTTAGCCAATGCAAAGTCGTAAATATTTGCTCGCCCCATACGAACTGTTGTCAACATTAATTTACCTTTATCATGATAGCCATTTTCCACTTGAACAAGCGATTTAAGCTCATGAGCCATACCTGGTTTTTCAACATAATAAGGCAATCGATAAAAAGCGAGAGCAAGCATTATAGCCATAAGTACTATTAATACACGAATCCAAATCTTACGTTTCATCCTGGTGCTTCACCTTCCATTCCTCAATAGTGCGTTTAATTTCGGGAATAAATTTCTTCGTCTCCTCTTCTCCTATCTTAATGATTTCTTCGATATTTGTAAAAGCCCTAGAACTAAAAAATGAAACATCTGGTTGAAGTAAAATATTTGCTTCCGTTTCCTGCATCGCCATGATTTCCATCTGAAGGATATCGATACTTTGCATAATAACATCGTAAATATTTGTAATTTCTGCATCCCTTTTAAAAAGGGAAACATCTACACCAATGACAATATCGGAACCCATTTCTTTCACAACAGAAATAGGTACCCGATCAATTAATCCTCCATCAACCAGTAATCTTCCGTTTAGTTTTTCAGGAACAAAAATACCTGGAATAGAAATACTTGCACGAACAGCATCTGCTATAGAACCTGTTTTGAAAACAACCCTTTCACCTTTGATGATGTCTGTTGCTACTACAGCGACCGGAATGGTTAAATCTTCTAAATTTTTATTATGAGTAAATAATCTTAAAAACTCCTTTAACCTCTTCCCAGCAATAAAACCCATTTTAGGAATAGTAAAATCCAAGTAATATTTCCTTTTAAATGCAGTAGAAAATTTAATGAGTCGTTCCATATTATGACCCACACCGTAAAATGTGGCAACGATCGCCCCCATACTGCTTCCAGCAATTAGATCAATTGGAATATTATTTTCTTCTAAAGTCTTCAATACACCTAAATGTGCAAATCCTCGTGCGCCACCTGACCCTAAGGCCAATCCGATCTTCGGATTCTTCAATCTTTATCACCTCATACGATAATTGACAATAGATTTTCAACGTTCGATACATAATATGGTCTAAAATATTTATCTATGAGTATATTGATTTATATGAGGACAAGTAATTTTTTTGAAGAAGTTAAAACCTGCAAACATATGATCCAAGAAGTCAAAGGGCAGACTTCCAGTGTTGGAAAACATTTTGCCTGAGACGGATAAGGCGCACCGCGCTTTTTTAATAAGAATAATTGGGAGGAACATAGCTTGATACAGTCAAAATTTAAAACAATTTTTTTGGCATCCGGAGCTACATTAATAGCCATTTCCATGATCATCCTTCCCGAAGAAACATTTAGCGCGTCTGTTCGTGGATTAAAAATTTGGTGGGAGACTGTATTTCCCTCACTCTTTCCTTTTTTCGTTATTTCTGAGTTATTGATTGGTTTTGGTGTAGTTACATTTATCGGAGTCATCCTTGAACCATTGATGAGACCATTGTTTCGGGTTCCAGGTGTTGGGGGATTTGCTTGGGCGATGGGGATGGCTTCGGGTAATCCAGCAGGAGCAAAGATTACAGCAAGGTTAAGACAAGAAAAACAAATATCAAAAATTGAAGCCGAAAGACTAGTATCTTTTACAAATTATTCAAGCCCCTTATTTATCTTTGTCGCTGTATCTGTTGGCTTTTTCCATGATAAAAGTTTAGGACTCCTTTTTGCACTTGCACATTATCTTGGGAATATTCTCGTAGGATTAATTATGCGTTTCTACGGCTATAATCACAAAGAGAAAATGGAAGCAAAAAAAAGGAAATTTCCAGTTTGGGAAGCCATTCGTGCACTTCATAAAACACGATTAGAAGATAAAAGACCGATTGGAAAGCTGCTAGGGGATGCCGTCATTTCTTCCATTCATACCTTACTAATGATTGGAGGATTTATCATTTTATTTTCAGTTATTAATCGACTATTATATCATCTTCATATTACCGCCCTTTTAGCAAGTGTAATTGAACATTTTTTTGCTATCTTTCAGTTCCCAAAAGATTTAAGTATCCCATTTATTTCAGGGATTTTTGAAATTACGATAGGGAGTGACTTAATTAGTCGTGTACAAGAGTCAAGCTTACTTCAGGAAGTTATCCTTACTAGTTTTATACTTGGGTTTGGAGGGTTTAGTATTCAAGCACAAGTCGCAAGTATCCTTGCTCAAACAGATATCCGATTTAAGCCCTTCTTTATTGCAAGAATTATGCACGGTTTTTTTGCAGCGATTATTACATCATTCTTATGGAAACCTGTTTATGAAAATCTACGCGATACAGATTCATCAGAGACGGTACTCCCTGTTTTCCTTCAACATACCCACAGCTACTTAGAAAAGCTTTATCAATGGGGAATACACCTAGGTCCAATCATTACAATATTAGCATTAATGATCTACATTTTTGTCTATCAAAAAAGAATAAGATCTTAAGAACTATATCGTTAAATATGAAAAAGGAAGCGAATTTCCGCTTCCTATACGTCGTTGTTCAGTTATACTTATCCCGTAACGCTTTTTCTACTTGTGGTGGTACTAGCTCTGAAATCGATCCTTTATATTTAGCTGCTTCTTTTACAATACTAGAGCTTAAAAAGGAATATTGATTATTGGTCATAATAAAGAACGTCTCAATCTCCTCGTTAAGAACTCTATTCATAGACGTAATTTGCATTTCGTATTCGAAATCAGATACTGCTCTTAAACCACGAATAATGGCATTTGCATTGACACTTCTTGCATAATCAACAAGTAAGCCTTGAAAGGTATCAACAGAGACATTTGGAATAGACTTTGTTACTTCTTCAATTAATTCCGTTCTCTCTTCAACAGTAAACAACGGATTCTTTGCTGAATTATTCAATATTACAACAAATACCTGATCAAAAACTTTTGCTGCTCTTTTGATAATATCTAAATGACCATATGTAATTGGATCAAAACTGCCTGGACATACTGCAATACTACCCATTGTTAGTTCCCCCTTATTCACCGATACTATAAATAGAAATGCCAATTATGCCATATCTTACCACTTTTGTTAATGTTAATCTACCGACTATGTTTGGTAATTGTATATCCGAACTGTGTTCGCAAACTACGTAACCGCTTTCAACCAGTAAGTTTTCTCCATCAATTATTTCTAATAATGATATTAATTTTTGTTTTTTATATGGTGGATCAAGAAATATTACATCAAACTTTAATTGTCTTTTAATAATTGCTTTCAAAGCACGTTCAGAATCATTCCTAAATAACTCACTCTTTTCTTCAAATTCACAAGAGCCAATATTTGCTTTAATCGTCTGAAAAGCATTATGATCTCGATCAACAAAAATTACTTTTTCAAGCCCTCTGCTTAATCCTTCTATTCCGAGCCCGCCGCTTCCTGCAAATAAATCTAACCCTATTCCCCCTTCAAAATAAGGTCCGATCATATTAAAAATCGCTTCTTTTACCTTATCAGTAGTTGGTCTTGTTTGATTTCCCGGTACTGATTTTAACAGCTTGCCTTTTTTGCTTCCAGAAATTACTCTCATATTGTTCACCACATAGTTCTTAAATTTTCCTTTTTATCCTACCATATTGTGTGGACCGGGAAAAGCGAAAAATGAAATCACTATATTCGAAAACCTAATGTATAAATTTGGTGGCGATGGTGATACTTTAAGTAGCAACATCATTTCAGATGTTGTTGCCAACCGCGGAGAAGACTTACGTTTCCCCATAAGTTCTTCCTCCGGTTTCTCCTCTCCCTTTGCCTTCTGTCCTTTACATAGGATATAGAGGGACCCTGCATAAGGTTTGCAGGGTTTTTTATTTTACTTAATCCTAATATGTTTCTTATCTTCTTCTAAAAGAGTATTAAATAGTTGATTTAACCAATTGATTTCTATGAAATATTCATCATCTATTTTAATAAAAGGGGTTGAAAGTAAGCCATATTCTTCATCATTATAAAGAAATAATTTTTTACCAAAATAAAAGCGAAAATGATTATCCTTATTTTTCAAATCAATCGAATCATTATTTTTATTGTTTTCCACCTTATATCCTAAAGCATCCATCGTTTTTGTAAATGGTAGAACATTCTTGCCTTCGTGTAATATAAGATGGATATCCTTTCTTTCTTCTCCTTTAACTATAATTTTTCGTGCATCATACAAAACAAATTCTTTTTTGGGTGAATTGAACAAGCGGTTCTCTGAAAAAAAGTCAGTATCAAAACCAGTTACTTCTTTAATTGTCTCATCTAGCCTTTTACTAGTTATATTCGTATCCTCTTCTTGTAAAATCTTATCTACCCAATCATTTAATAATTCCTTACCCAGCTTAGTTTTTAATTCAGAGTACATGATTTGCGCCTTTTTAGAACCGATTGCTTTATTTAATATTGCAGAAGAAATGATATCCTTCAACCATTCTTCTTCACTCTTAAATGAGAAGGCTTGATGCATGACCTCCTCTACGATTTCTTCCTCCAAATCATCTTTGTTGTCATCATTAACTATCAAAAATGATGGTAATGTGGTATGAGGAATTTCATTTGTAATAACTACTACTATATTCGGTGTTTGCTTTATTTTTTTTAGTTTATTTAATTTAAGTTTTGGGAGTTTATAAGATTTTGGATAATAAATAGTTAGCCAGCTATTTACAGTCTCTTTTACTAACTCGTTTTTATGCCAAAAAAGGGTAGGAACTTGTCCCTTTATATCAAAAACATAATAATTTATATATTCCATCTGTTTTATCGCTATATTTTTTGTCGGAGCCACCCAGGATCCTTGTTTAAATTGACCTTCGATAAGATGAATTTTACTAGCCTCTACATTTGTATGTTTAAATATGGCTAGCCAGTTATCTAATAATAGGGAAGAATTAGCCATTTGTCTTTTAATTTCATATCGAAGAGTAACCTGACCTGAACTAATTTTTATTTTTTTATTCTTAATCCATTTACACTCTTGATTCTCCTCGATAAAGCAGTCAATATTTTTTGCTTCTTTTGGCCAAAATATTTCATAAACTCCATTATCTATAGACTGTATAGTTTGTTCAATATAAAATTTATTATTATTATGTTCAATCGTGATTTTCTGTTGTATTTCTTTTCCTTTATTATGTTTTCGTTCGGACGAAAAACCATTCCATTGAAAATAGAGTATACTTCCTATGAAGAATAAAAGGAATATAACTAAATATTTTAAAACTTGCCTTCGAAACATCCTTTTTGTTTCTCCCTTATTTTATTATCTTTCTTTCTGTTTAAGTACTCGAATACCTCGCAGGTCGAATAATTCTATGATACATTTATAAGTATAATATTTCTAGGGAAATTAAATTTGAAATTAATATAAGAAATGTGAGGAAATAAATATGTTACAACGTTTTATCGAATTAGGAGAAGGGTATTCAGACTTATATGAATTAATAGAAATAGCTAATTCAAATCAGCATCGGTTAGCTCATTTAATGGCTCTGCACACAACCGTTGGAGCAAAAAAGATGACATCACTGAGCGTTGTGTTGCAACCTACTAATCCTGGAGAATTTCAAGCACTTTATATTTGTCGTGAGGGGATTCCTAATCCACATATAATGCCAAATAAAAGGTTTGAACTTTTTCAAAACCTCGCTGATAAATTAGGGAAAAAGATCATTGAAATTGAAGTGAAAAATTCAAAGCAATTTGCTGAAAAAGACCTATATTTTCAATACTTAATAGGAATTTTGCGATTAAATAACTATATCCCTCCATTACGATAAACGAAAGTGAAAGCGCCTTGGTCAGACCCGACCAGCAAATAACCTCGAGGGGCAAGGCACTGTAGCTAGACAATAAAAAAACCTCCAAGCAGGAGGTTTTTTTAAAAATTAAAGTCCTATTTTATAATCATACTCTTTTGCTTTATCTGGTTTGGAATTTTCAAATTCTGTATTTAGAAAAGGTTTGCAGGAAAGTTCTACCTTTCGAACAAATGGCATGGAGGAAAATTTCTCCTGTAATTCATTAATTTCATTCCGATCACAATACAATACAACGTATTTCATTTTTTTTGAAACATAATGGACATTCCCAAACCGTCTAAGGGCTTTTGCATGCTTTAAATTAAAAAGCCAAATAATTAAGCCTTGTCTTTCATTGAACATAGATTTTTCCCCTTAAATTCCTAATTCACATAATTTTAACATATTTTTTATGTGAACATCAATGTATTATGCAGAACAACTGCAACCTCCCCCAGACCCACAACCTCCAGAACATGAAGAATTAGAATCAAAGAATGGATTTCCGGTCGGAACTTTAATATGCTGTGATACAGATTTTCCAATGAGAATACTAACTTGATCAAGAATATCCTGTAAAGCATTCTCCGCTTTCCGAAACCGAGCAACATTTTCATCCAAATCCATTTCCCGCTTTGCTTCACGAGTACGAATATTTATCGTCTTGTAATCTGGATGATATCTTCCAAAACGTTGTACATCTTCATACAGTTCTTTCATCCTGACAAATTCTCTAATCTTTCTCTGAGTCTGTATATCATTTTTTAATCTATAATAATACATTCTATATTCAGCAGCTGCTTCTGACTGTGTAATCATCTTGGCTAAACTTTGTGCTTCAGTTATTATTTTTACTCTTTCTAAAGTCGCAAGCAAAAAGCTCACCTCCAAAATTATTTTATCATGTTTTCAGACGGTAAGCGAATAAGGAGGCTTTTAAAAAGACTATTTTCACATAGATTGTTACTTTTAGCAATCAACTCAAATTATTAAAGAAATTAGCATCATGCTCTTTTCTTCATCCCATACTCATTGTATAATCATAAAAATCCTACTCGATATTAAATTCGTAAAATCTCACCAATTTTGACTCTGTTATAAATAGCAACAAAGTTAAAAAAAGAGCCTTTATAAAATAGATACATAAAAATCTTTCGACAATCCATGTGTTTTATTGTTTAATTTTAACACTTCAATTTTTATGTGATGAACCCCTTTAGACAAGCCCTTCATAACAAATGCAGCTGTATAATATTCACCTTGCTGCTTTCCATCAACATAAGCAATAATTTTCCCACGCTCGACTTTTTTATTAGTACCTGAGAATGAGACATTTGGTACCATACATTCCACAAAAACATTTGGCCCATGAACTATATGACGAATAGTTGCATTCCGGATTTCTTGGGCAAAATTCGTATTTTCAGATGCTTTTACATTGAAAGATTCTGGTTTGGGGATATTTTGCCTGCAACCACTCATTATTATCAAAAAAAGAGACAAACAAATTAAACCTCTCATATTTATCACTCCTTGTCCTTAGCTTCCACAGAACAAGGAATTTTACTCAAGAAAAAACATAATTTATTTAGAAAAGCGCAAGCGCCTAGCGTACGGGTTTCGTAGTCTTCGACCTTTTAAAAAACAAAATCGGCTGCCGCCGATTCTTTTTATTTCCTTTTCGCATCAATTTTTTATTATCATCATAACAATTTCCCTTTTAAAAGGGCACTTAAGCTTGAGAATACATCCCCTGAAACATATTCATCATCATAGATGCCATTTGCAGTCCATTGTTGAATTTTTCAATTCGGTGGGGGATCGTTCGCTCATAATAATGCAAAGCGGCAATTTCAAATTTTTTAATTTCTTCAGGATGCCGACTAAGATTCCTGTACCAAATAGGCTGACTTCTTAAAAATTGTTTCAAGTCCTGTTTCGAGTATATATACTCTAGAACATCTTTTCTCAAACAAAATACCCCCTTTTAATCTTTTCGGAAAGAAAATGGATGCACTGGTTCATTTTTCGTTGCAGGTACATTTTGCTGTTGCCCTTGAAATTGAGAGAGAACTCCTTGAAGTGATGCAATCACTTTGCTTAAATTATTCAAATGATGCTGCATTTGGTTAGCATCCACCTTTTGCATAACATTTCCAATTTGATTCATCCATTTTCTATATTTCTCATCATTATCACTCGTATTACTCGTATCGTCATCCGAATTTTTGTCCTCTCCCCCCTCAATTCCAAATGACTTCCAATACGGATCATCTTCCCCTAGGATGTACCATTCCTCATACAATTCCTGTAATGTATGTGAACCGTTTTTTACGTCATGGATAATTTTTGGATGTTTTTTTACAAAAGTTTTAAACTTTTGTACTGATGGGTGAAGTTGTTTGCTATTCCCCATTTTAACTCACCTCATATATTGTAAAACTGTATTCTTTATTAAATACTGATTTGCATTTAAATTTATTTTTTATAAATAATTTCATGTATTCTCAGATGCAATGCCCAATGAATTATTTGATTGGCTTTGTTTATGTTTATTGGATAAAATGACCTGAATAGTATGCGTGAAGCGATTTCTTTACGTAGTAAAACTAGTTGAAAGCATAGTATTCAGGCTTTTATTAATAACAACAACTTTGTTTAACAAAGCCATTTGATTAAAAAACGAAGTAAACGGAAAGAGATCTTACCAATTAAATACCTATACCTATAATAAAATATGATTCAATATTTAAAAGGTGAACTATTTTCATCCTAATGTATGTTTTGGGTAGACAAATGAGTAAACTAGAAAATAAAAAGCCCTTTGTAGGGCTTTTTATCAGAAATTCTCATTCCCAATTTTTTTCAATAAAATTTTGAGTGTAATATTTTTGAAAGACTCCTACTCCGATGTGAGTAAAATTGCTTTCTAACAATGATTTCCGGTGACCATCAGAATTCAGCCATCCCTCAACTGCTGTTGGACCGTCTATATATTGCGCTGCAATGTTCTCTCCAGCAAGCTGGTAAAATACATGTGCAGATTTAAGACGTTTTTCTAAATCACCGTATTTGGGAGACTCATGAGAGAAATATTTTTCAGCAAACATATCCTTACTATGCCGATAAGCTACATCCGCTGTTTTTTGATCCCATTCAAGTTTATTTAATCCAAATCTTTGACGTATAATATTAGTTAAATCAAAAATTTGTTTCTCGCTTCCTATTTCAATAGGCCTCCAACTCGATTTCACGATCGGTGATGGATCAATTAACCGCCCCCGATAAACCATTTCATATGGCCGCTGTTTAATTAAAGTCTCTTTATCCATGAACCTGACACTAGATAGTGTTCCTTTAAATTTGTCAAAAGAAAGTTGTGCATAAATGGAGCCAAGTTGTACAAGTGGACGAATATTTAAATCCTCTTCTGATAACTCAAATCTATAGGTTCCTTCATCATATTGGACAGTAATATCCGGATCAAGAGGAATACTTTGATAAATATTTTGTACCTCTTCATCTATTGTAAATGGAACAATATTATTTTTACTTCCTATAGCATAAATTGTGACAACTTTTCCTTTATAAACTCCGACTTGAAAATAAGATTCATCACTATTATTATAAATCCACCATTCATAATCGTAGGCTGAAGGATCTTTTCGAGAAGGCACACCATATTTTTTTATTAGTTTTTCGGAAGATTCTCCTATAAAAGTAGATAAACCTTGCTTAGGCCTTTTAATATACTTTTTTATTTCTTTCGGGGGTGGTCCATTTAAATTATCAACCATGGGTGTCTCTTTTTTATTGTTACCATTTAAGATATTATTCTCATTATCTGGCCTTAAATGAAAATATAAGCTAATAATAAATATAATAACTAGTACTACGAATACTTTTATAAGAGTACGCAGATTTCTCCCTCCTTCTAAATATTCAGTATATTAAAACGATGCTTATTAATCAGAAAAGTAGCTTTTATAGTTATATATAAGTTTCCCTCTAAATTAATATTCTCTCTTGTAAACTTATTATATCATTTAAGCATTCTCTGTTAGAAGCAAAACAATAAGAAAACCTCTCATTTATATGAGAGGTTAAAACTATTCCTATTTTTGTTAGATTATTCAATCATAATGTTCTCATTGTTATTCATTAAGAAAGGCTCTTTTCGTATAAATTGTTGTTTTTAGACTATAAACTTAGTCCGTTGATTTCCGCTCCAGACACTTGCTTTCCGCGGGGAGGGATGGGA